>JACQVT010000255.1 GCA_016209665.1 Planctomycetota bacterium
CCGCGCCCGCGCCCGCGGCGTACAGGTCGTCCAGCAGGAATGCGAGCCCCAGTTCCTCCAGCTTGGCCCGGCTCGGCACGGCGGTTTCCGGATCCCAGTCCATCTCACGCAGGTACCCCGCGTTCTGGCGCGCCACGTCGACCGTGACGCCGCGCAGGTTGCCTTCCGTCAGCGGCGGGTCCCCGACGATGATCCCCGGCACCTGATAGGCGAGCGGGTTCAACCCCTCGCGGAGGTTGAACGCGTGGCGCATGTTGGCGATGCGTTCGCCTGCCCGCAGCATCTCGTCGAGCGTCCAGGGGTGGCCGGTCACCGCGGTCATGAAGTCCGGCCAGGTCGAAATCGGGTACGACAGGTAGCCGAACACGCAGACCCCGGCCGCGTTGATGAAGTGCACGGCGCACCCGATCCGCTTGATGTAGGGCCCCTTCGCGCCGTAGTCGTACCGCTTGGGCCGCCCCTCGATGCCTGGCCAGGCATTGAGCTCGTTGCCTTGCGTGTGACGCGCAGGGGTCGCGTCGAGCTGGTACGCGATCGCCAGACCCGGCATGAAGCGCGGGTCGTGCATGGGCACTTCCTGGCCTTGGATGTGGATCGCGAAGGCCTCGGTGCCCCGACCGACGCGTGCGGCGGCGCGCTGCACCCCGTCCGCCAGCACGTCCCCGAACCCTTCGCGGCGGGCGAGCTTCTCCAGGAGGGCGAGGATCGCCCGGTCGTCGCCCCACGTTAGCTCGATGCCGTCGGTGTCGTCGGTCGTCAGGAGCCCTCGGCCGAAGCAGTCCACGGCCCAGGCAATGGTGGCGCCCGCGGAGATCGTGTCGAGCCCGTACCGGTTGCAGATCTCGTTGGCCTTCAGCGTGCTGGCGTAGCTGTCGTTGAGCAGGAGGGTGCCGAACGCGCACGCCGTCTCGTACTCCGCCTGGTGGTGGCGCGTGCCCTTGTACGGGCCTCCCTCCTTCACCGAGTGGTGGCCCCCGCACGCCATCGTGCACTTCCAGCAGCCGTATTTCTTGTCCTGATAGGTCCGCTTCAGCAGCTCATCCTGGAATGCCGTCTTCCCGGTGGGGAAATCCACCGCCCCGGCGCCGGACCAGTTCTTCACCGGCGAGTCGCCGCTCCAGGACGCGTCCGCCAGGGTGCCCGGCGTCCCGTACGCGAGAAACAGGTCGTAGGCGCCGGTATGCTGGCGGAGGTACTCCTTCCGCAGCTGGTCGGCCCGCGCGCGATCGGCCACCGGCACGCTCGCCGAGCCCCGCACGACGACGGCCTTGAGCCGCTTGGATCCCATCACCGCGCCGACACCCGAGCGCGCCCAGGCGCGGCCAGCGTCGTTCATGATGGCGGCGATCAGGCTCAGCTTCTCGCCGGACGGCCCGATCGCGGCGACCTGGGTGCCCTTGCCGTGGCGTTCCTGCAGCCGGTGCTCGGTCTCGTTGGTGTCCAGGCCCCAGAGGTCGCTCGCATCGCGCACCTCCGCCTGCCCATCCTCGATGGCCAGGTAGACCGGTCCGTCCGCGATGCCGGTGAAGAACACCCCGTCGAAGCCGGCGAACTTCAGGTACGGCCCAAAGGTCCCCCCACAGTTCGCGTCGCCCCAGGTGCCGGTGAGCGGAGACTTACAGACGACCACGGACCGGTTGCCCTCGATCGCCGCCGTTCCCGTCAGGGGGCCCGTCAGAAAGCCGAGGACGTTCTCCGGTCCGAGCGGGTCGGTTCCCGGGCGGAGCCGCTCGTACAGGATGCGGGCCCCGATGCCGTAGCCGCCGACGAAGTCACGGGCCAGCCCCTCGTCGAGCGCCTCGCTCTGGCACTGCCGGCTCTGGAGATCGACCCAGAGGAGCCTGCCCATGTACCCCATGTAGCCGTCTGTCATACCTGTACTCCTGTGGGTGTGCGTGGTGACGGTGGCTGACCCCAGCCCCGCCTGGCACTCACCGCGAACGTGCCGCGCGCTCCATTCGACCGCCGTGCCGAGCCTGGCGTGCACCACGGCGTGGCGGCCGACCAGGTGCTGGCGTGTGCTCGTGCCGAGCCCCCGGTTCACGAGCAGGAGCTCGCCAGGTCCGTGTGCCAGCGGTGGAGCCGTGCCGGACGCGCCTCACCTCCAAGAACACCGGCTGGATCCCCATGCACCCGACGGCCCCTCGCACTCCACCGTGCACCCGATTTTGATACAGGATATTTTATCAGTCAAGCGACCCGCGGGTGTCCGGGGATCGAGCGCGCGCCGGGGCTGGGGGGCGGTGAGAGTGCGTGGCCTGAGCGGGGGGCTAGTCCCGGAGGATCGCGCCCTCCCTCGCGGGTGGTCCGGACACGATGCCGCCGACGTGGAGATCGAGCGATGCGTCGTCGATGATCACCCGTTCAGCCACCGTCACGCGCTGCCGCAGTGTCACGACCCTCACCGCGCCCACCCGGGTGACCGAGACGACTTCCGAGTCGCAGCGGACGCATTCACCCGCGAAGGCCATCGAGCGGATGCGGAAGGCCATCTTGCGGACGAAGGCCTGCGACCCGGCCCAGTCGAGCGACTGCTCGGCCAGCAGGGCGCCGAGCATCTGACCGTCGACGACCGGGGCCGGGAGGTTGAAGCGAACGGCCGTGGCGGGATCGAAGTGCACGGGGTGCCAGTCCCACGTTGCGCCCGCGTAGGCCACGAGACGTGGGAGGTCGAGCGTCCGGATCAGTGGGGGAAGTCTGTCGCCGACCTGCATCAGGGGGCTTCCTGGAAGAGCATCGTCTCCCGATTGATGGCCAGCAGCTCGCCCGTGGCGCTCCGGTACGTTCCCTCCGATTGCACGATCAGCATTGGCACTCCCGACGAGGCACGCGTCTCCCGCACATCAGCCAGTCGCCACGTGACGCGGACCTGGTCCTCGGCACGCACCGGTCGGAAGAACTCGTACTCGTGCCCGCCCCGGATGACGTGGTAACGCCCGGACAGCACGGGCCAACGA
>JACQVT010000007.1 GCA_016209665.1 Planctomycetota bacterium
AACTACACGAACATCTGCAACGTCTATTGCAAGTTCTGCGCCTTTTACCGGACCGAGAACGACGCCGAGGCCTACGTGCGCACGCAGGAGGAGATCGCGCAAAAAATTGACGAGACCCTCGCCCTCGGCGGCACGCAGATTCTGATGCAGGGCGGCCTCGTGCCGCCCGAGATTCTCGGCTTCGATTGGTATCTCGATCTGCTGCGGTTCATCAAGAAGCACTATCCCGGCATCCACGTGCACGCCTTCAGTCCGCCGGAGATATTCGCGTTCCACCAGGTGTTCGACATGTCGATCCGCGACGTGCTGCTGCGGTTGCGCGACGCGGGCCTGGACACCATTCCCGGCGGCGGGGCGGAGATCCTGGTCGACCGCGTCCGCGACAAGATCAGCCGCGGCAAGACCCGCACCGACGAATACCTCGAGGTCATGCGGCAGGCTCACCTCATCGGGATGAAGACGAGCATCACCATGATGTTCGGCCACATCGAGACCTTGCCCGAGCGGATCGAGCACCTGCGCCGCATCCGCGACTTGCAGGATGAGACGGGCGGTTTTACCGCGTTCATCTGCTGGACGTTCCAGCCCGAGGGCACGCCGCTGGGCCGGTTCCCCAATCGGCCCGCCGACGGTGCCGGCGAGCCCGACGGCAAGCAGCTCGTCCTGGCCGGCGCCCACGAGTACCTCCGGACGCTGGCCATCGCCCGCGTCTTTCTCGACAACGTGCCCAACGTCCAGTCGAGCTGGGTGACGCAGGGCCCCAAGATCGGCCAGGTCGCCCTGTTCTTCGGGGCCAACGACATGGGCTCGGTCATGATGGAAGAGAACGTCGTCTCCGCCGCCGGCACCATCTACTGCCTCACCGAGCAGGAAATCCGCCGCCTCATCACCGACGCCGGCTTTAAGCCCCGCAAGCGCAACTGCTACTACCAGCTGCTGGATTGATGGATCGGCCCGCGACGATCTGCTACAATCAGGGTGGCACCCGATAGGAGGTACGCCGCCATGCAGGATCGCATCATCATCGACCCCAATGTCTGCCACGGCAAGCCAATCGTGCGCGGTACCCGGACTCCGGTCACGGTGATACTAGGTGCCTTGGCTGCTGGTGACACGTTCCAGCAGATTGAGGCTGACTACGACATCACTGAGGACGATATTCGGGCGTGTGCTGCGTTCGCCGCTGAAGAACTGAACCAACAGGCGTACCATCCGCTATCCGCATGATGCGATGCCCCACTTTCTGATTGATGCGAGCCTGCCGAGAGACACCCGCCACGTGATCGAGGCGGCGGGGTACCAGGCGACGGATGTTCGGGATGTCGGCCTTCGCACGGCTGCGGATCCCGACATTGCTGATTACGCCCGACGTAGCGGGTTGTGCCTCATCACTCGTGATTTGGACTTTGCCGATGTCCGTGAGTATCCGCCCGCAGACTACGCCGGCATGGTGGTGGTTCGCACGCCGGATGACGCCGGTCGAACGATGGTCCTGGGCATGATCGAGGCCTTCCTGGGCGACCCCGAACTCATTCAGCGGCTGCCCGGCCGGTTAGCGATCGTGGAGCCGGCCCGCGTTCGCCTCAGGCCTGCGTGAGCCCCGTTGCTCTCGCGATGCCAATGTGGGCGGACGAGAACGCCGCTGGTTGGCGTTCCCTTGACGCCGGGTGTTCCGACCAGTAGGGTATGTTAAAGCCTTGATGAGTTCAGGGTCGGTGCTCTGACGGCGGTGAACTGCCCTTCGGCGGGCGGGCGCTTGTTTTATGGAAACCGCGGCCCCGACAGGCTCTGGCGGGCGCTGCAAAGGGTACGGGGTGTTCGGCGGGACGGTCTGATATGGATTTCAGCGAGCTGGGACATACGTGCGTGGTGGGCATGCACTGGGGCGACGAGGGCAAGGGCAAGATCGTCGACCTGCTGACCGAGCATTTCGACATCGTCGTGCGGTTCAACGGGGGCGGGAACGCCGGCCACACGGTGATGATCGGCGATGATAAGTTCGCCCTCCATCTGCTGCCGGTGGGCGTGCTGAGCCCGGGCAAGATGGCCGTCGTCGGACCGGGCGTAGCCCTGGACGCGGGCCGCATACTCGAGGAGATCGATGCCCTCGCCAAGCGAGGCGTGATCGTGGCCGACAACCTGCGCATCAGCGACCGGGCCCACCTGGTCATGCCGTGGCACAAGCGGCAGGACGTGCTGTCCGAAACAGCCCTCGGCAGTGGCAAGATCGGCACCACCGCTCGCGGCATCGGCCCCTGCTACGCCGACAAGATGTACCGGGCGACGGCGATCCGCGTGGCGGATCTGCTGAACGCCCGCGCCCTGCGCGAGAAGATCCGCCAAGTGGCCGCGTTCAAGACGAAGCTGCTCTCGGCGTGCTATGGCGACACCGAACGGCTCGACGCGGAAGCGATCGCGGACGAGTACCTCGGCTACGCCGACCGTATCCGGCCGCACGTCTGCGATACGACCTGCTTCTTCTGGCAGGCGATCCGCGAGGGCAAGCGACTGCTGTTCGAGGGGGCCAACGGCATGTTGCTGGACGTCGACCATGGGACGTTCCCGTTCGTAACCAGCAGCACCACCAGCGCCATCGGCGTACCGGCCGGGGCGGGCGTGCCGACGCAGACGATCCGGACCTGCGTGGGCGTGACTAAGGCCTACACAACGCGGGTGGGCGCGGGGCCGTTTCCGAGCGAGCTGACCGACGAGGTCGGCCAGTACATCCGCGAGCGGGGACATGAATATGGCACGACGACCGGCCGGCCGAGGCGGTGCGGCTGGTTCGACGCGGTGGCCGCCCGGTACGCGGCCCGGCTCGGCGGCCTGACGCACGTGGCCGTCATGCACCTCGACACCCTGACCGGCCTGGACCGGATCGGCCTGTGTACGGGTTATCGGACGGCCGGCGGCGACCTGCCCGGCGTGATCGCCGACGCGGCGGTCTTGGAACAGGCCGAGCCGCTGATCGATTACCTGCCCGGCTGGAAGCAGGAACTGCGGGAGTGCCGCCGGTTCGATGAGTTGCCGCCCGCCGCCCGCGGATACATCGAGCGTCTCGAAACGCTGGTCGGCGTGCCGATCACCATCGTCAGCGTCGGCCCCGAACGGAACCAGACGCTGATCCGGGCGTAGCATCCTCAGCGAAGGGCCCATCCCAAAACCCTGAATCTGGACCGGCTGGAAGCCGGTCCCACACGGGTTGGGGACCGGCTCGAATGGGATAGAGCGTCTATGCCGGACCCACTGGAGCCCAGGGAAGAACTCGGCGTTGAGCCGGAACAGTTGCCTCGGCACGTCGCCATCATCATGGACGGCAACGGGCGGTGGGCGAACCTGCGCGGGCAGCCTCGGATCCAGGGCCACATCGAGGGGGCGGCCAACGTCCGCGAGATCGTCACGCACTGTGCCCGCCTGCGGCTCGAGGCCCTGACGCTTTACAGCTTCAGCACCGAGAACTGGAAGCGCCCGCGGGCCGAGGTCGACGCCCTGATGGACCTGTACGCCGAGTACCTCGTCCGCGAGCGGCCGACGGTGATGGAGAACAACGTGCGGCTCATCCAGGTCGGTCGCCGCAACGGGCTGCCCGACCGCGTCCTGCGTGAACTCGACCGCACGCAGGAGGTCAGCCGCAACAACACCGGCCTGAAGTTGTGCCTGGCCATCAACTACGGCTCGCGGACGGAGATCGTCGACGCCGTGCGGGCCATTGCCGATGAGGTGAAGTCCGGCCGGCTTGCCCCCGGGGACATTGACGAGGCGACGATCGACGCTCACCTGTACACCGCCGGCGTGCCCAACCCCGACCTGCTCATCCGTACCGCGGGCGAGATGCGGATCAGCAACTTCCTGCTGTGGCAGATCAGCTATGCCGAGTTGTACGTCAGCGACGTGCTGTGGCCCGATTTCCGCAAGGAGCACCTCAACGAGGCCCTCCGCCGCTACGCCGGCCGCCAGCGCCGCTTCGGCGCGGTGTTGACCGATCCAACGGACGCACAGTGACGATCTGCACTGCCGGGCATTGTACCTTGACGCGGCCCGCGTAGACTGTTGCCCGTGGCACGTCGGAGACTCGAACCATCACTCGGTGAAGTGCATGCCAGCGTGCGGGTCAGTCCCACCACCGGCTTCTGGCGGCGGCTGCTGACCTTCAGCGGCCCGGCGTTCATGGTGTCGGTCGGCTACATGGACCCGGGCAACTGGGCCACCGACCTCGGGGCGGGATCTCAGTTCGGCTACCAGCTCATCTGGGTCATCCTGCTGTCGAACCTGATGGCCATCATCCTGCAGACGCTGTCCGCTCGACTGGGCATCGTTTCCCGGAGGGACCTCGCCCAGGCCTGCCGCGACCACTATCCGCCCGCGGTGACGGCTGTTCTGTGGATCGTCTGCGAGATCGCGATTGCCGCCTGCGACCTGGCCGAGGTACTCGGCTCGGCCATCGCCCTGCATCTGCTGGTCGGAATTCCGCTGCTGTGGGGTGTGCTGGCCACCGCGTTCGACGTGCTGCTGCTGCTCGCTCTACAGTCCTACGGCATCCGGCGGATGGAGGCGGTGATCCTGTCGTTGGTCGGCACGATCGGCGTGTGTTTCATGGTCGAGATGTTTCTGTCCCGCCCGCCGTTGGTGCCGCTGCTGCAAGGCTTCGTGCCCGGGTACCTGTCCGGCAGCCGGCTGTATCTGGCCATCGGCATCCTGGGCGCCACGGTCATGCCGCACAACCTGTACCTCCATTCGGCCCTCGTGCAGTCGCGGGCGGTGGAGCGCAGTAAGCAGGGGCTCGGCGAGGCGGCGGGCTTCAATCTCGTCGACTCCATCGTCGCCCTCAACGCGGCGTTCTTCGTGAACGCGGCGATTCTGGTTCTCGCCGCCGCCACGTTTTATCGCACCGGCCACCACAAGGTCGCCTCGCTTGAGGAGGCCCATGCCCTGCTGGCTCCGCTGCTTGGCACGACGCTGGCTCCGATTCTGTTTGCCGTGGCCCTGCTGGCCGCCGGTCAATCCTCCACGATCACCGGCACCATGGCCGGCCAGATCGTCATGGAGGGTTTCGTCTCGCTGCGCATGAAACCGTGGTTGCGGCGGTTGGTCACCCGGCTGTTGGCCATCACCCCGGCCGTTGTCGTCATCCTGGTTCGGGGCAGCCGCGCCGTGGACGATCTGCTCATCCTGTCGCAAGTGATTCTGTCGCTGCAGTTGTCTTTCGCGGTGGTGCCGCTGACGCATTTCACCAGCGACCGCCGCCGGATGGGCTCGTTTGCCACGCCCTGGTGGGGGCAGATCCTGGCCTGGAGCTGCACAGCCATCATTGTCAGCCTCAACGTCAAGCTGGTCTTCGAGACCATCGTGGACGGCGTGCGGCACAACCACTGGGCTGCCCAGTACCTCCTGCTGCCCGCCGCCGCGATCCTCGGTCCATTGCTCGTATGGATGATCCTTGAGCCCTTCTGGCGCAGGCTCAAGGAGCAGCAGCGCCGCGTGGTGCCGACGCCCGTGTTGCCGGCACTCGAATCATCGCTGCCGCAGAAGTATCGCCGCATCGCCATTGCCCTGGAGGCGGCCCCGAGCGACGGGCAGATTCTCGCCAGCGTCATCCCCCTGATCCGCGCGTCGGAGGCCGAGGTCGTCCTGATCCATGTGGTCGAGAGTGCCACCGCACGCTTCATCGGGGAAATCGCCGATGATTCCGAGACCCGCCACGACGCGGAGTATCTCGACCGGGTGGCGGACCAGCTCCGCAGCGCCGGCATGCCCTGCAAGCCGCGACTGGGGGCCGGTGAGCCGTGCGAGGAGATCGCCCGCCTGGCTGAGGAGGAACATGCCGATTTGATCGTCACCGGGGCCCACGGCCACAAGCTGCTCGGGGACCTGTTCCACGGCTCGACTGTCGACGAGCTGCGGCACCTGACCGGGATCCCGCTGCTGACCATCCGCACCGCGCCCACGTCCCAGGGCGAGAAGGCCCTCACCCGGGCCGCCCTGCGCTACTGACCGTCATCAGGCTGCCGTGGGTACGAAGACCTTGCCGACGGTCTTGAGCCACTCGATGTCGCCGATCTGGGCGTGTTCGTGGACTTCTCGGAGGAACTCGACCACCTCGGGCTCAAAACAAGGCTCGGTGGGATCGTCTACAGGGATGACCGCGTCGACCTCGACCTGTACAACGCAGGCAGGAGCGTGAATCCATCGCGTCCGCCTGACCCGTTCACCATCGATCCGCATACCTCACCTGCCAAAGTAGTGTACAGTGACCAGCTTGGCCACTTTATTATACCCCAACCACGCCCAGATTGCCTTGACCGAGGTACCATCCGGAAGGAGTTCCTCGACCTCCACGGCCGGATTAGGGCTATCGTGAGGCCTTTCGCGAATGAGGACGGCGTCGGCGAGCCCCGCCACTACCTGCCAGTCCGGAATGCCGCGATCATCCAACTGATTGGCCGCGTGAATCCCAATCAGATAACGATCGGCCCTGACCGCGTCTTGGATCATGTCGAAGATCGCTGGCATAGGAACGACTCCCCTACCGTGGCCGGGTGGCCCAGGCGACGG
>JACQVT010000278.1 GCA_016209665.1 Planctomycetota bacterium
CCACACAGAGAAGGAAGAGTGACCGGCGGGATGCCGGTCGCACAGACAAGAAAGAATGACCGGCAGGATGCCGGTCCCACACAGAGAAGAAAGAATGACCGGCAGGATGCCGGTCCCACACAGAGAAGGAAGAGTGACCGGCGGGATGCCGGTCCCACACGAGTGAATCATGGCGAGAAGCTTGAAAAAAGGGCCGTTCGTCGACGCGAAGCTGTTTGCCAAGGTGCAGCGGGCCAAGGAGCGCAACGACCGGACGCCGATCCGCACGTGGGCCCGCCGGTGCACGATCGTGCCGGAGTTCATCGGCATGACGTTCGACGTGCACAACGGCAAGGTGTTTCACAAGGTGTTCGTGACGGAGGACATGGTGGGACACAAGCTGGGCGAGTTCAGCCAGACGCGGACGTTCCGGGGCCACAGCGGGACCAAGAGGGCGGCGAGCGGTGCCGCTCCGGCGTAGCCGGCGGGGGTGCTGCGTTCGAGGCGCCGGCACAAGCCGAGGTGCGGTGCGGGTGACGGACCCGGAGCCCAGGACGAGAGAGTTGAATCATGGCAGCAGAGTTAGCGACAACAGGCAGACGGTGGCGGGCGATGCACCGGTTCGCCCGCGTCAGCCCGCGCAAGGCCCGGCTGGTGATCGACCTGATCCGCGGCCAGCACGTGAACGCCGCCCAGGACATCCTGCGGTTCACCCCCAAGCGGTCGAGCAAGATGATCGACAAGGTGCTGCGGTCGGCGATCGCCAACGCGAGCGAGGACGAGGCGGACGTGCGGTCGCTGTACGTGGTGACGGCGCGGATCGACGAGGGGCCGCGGATGCGGCGGTGGCGGCCCAAGGACCGGGGACGGGCCCACCCGATCCTCAAGCGAATCAGCCACATCGTGGTGGAGGTCGAGCAGCGGTGAGGCGGGATTCCGGCGACGGCGGACGGATGCGCGGGGACAAGCCCCGCGGCTCGTCAGCCGGATGGATGAATGGACGAATGGGGAGCTGAGCGTGGGACAGAAAACGAATCCGATCGGGTTTCGCACAGGCATCACCCTCGACTGGAAGAGTCGCTGGTACGCGCCCAAGGCCGCCTATGGCGAGTTCCTGATCGAGGACTGCAAGCTGCGTCGGTACGTCGACGAGCGGCTGAACCGCAAGCCGCCGTACGCCGCGGTCAGCAAGATCGAGATCGAGCGAACGCGGAGCGACGTTCGGGTGGTGCTGCACACGGCCCGTCCGGGGCTGGTGATCGGCCCCCGTGGGGCCGAGGTCGACAAGCTCCGCGAGGAGCTGGAGGAACTGATCGACCGGAAGATCACGGTCAACATCGTGGAGATCAAGAACCCGGATCTGGACGCCCAACTCGTGGCCGAGGCGATCGCCGAGCAGCTCAAGAAGCGGGGTAGCTTCCGCCGGATCATGAAGATGCGGTGCGAGGCCACGATGCAGGCGGGGGCCAAGGGCATCCGCATCCTGTGCAGCGGCCGACTTGGCGGGGCGGAGATGGCCCGTACGGAGACGCAGCGCCGCGGCTCGATCCCGCTGCAGACGCTTCAAGCCAACGTGAGCTACGGCTACGCAATGGCCCGCACGACGTACGGGGCCATCGGCATCAAGGTCTGGATTTATGTGGGCAAGTTCGGCGAGGAGATCACGCCGGAGGAGGGCCAGCCCCAGCCGCATCGCGGGAGGCGGGTCCGGCTGTGAGGGCTTGCGAGCGGCAGGGGCGAAGGACCGGTGTCCAGGCCGGGTGAGCACAGGCCCGCGGGGAGTGCCTCGGGACTCAGGGAGCGACGACGATGGCGTTGATGCCGAAGCGGATGAAGTATCGCAAGGCCCAGCGCGGGAAGGTCCGCGAGAAGGCGACGCGCGGGAACATGGTGTCCCACGGGGAGTTCGGGTTGCAGTCGCTGGAGCACGGCTGGCTGACGGCCCGGCAGATCGAGGCGGGCCGGATGGCGGCGACGCACTTCCTCCAGCGGCAGGGGCGGGTGTACATCCGGGTGTTCCCGCACAAGCCGGTCTCCCGCAAGCCCCTGGAGACCCGGATGGGCAAGGGTAAGGGCGAGCCGGAATACTATGCCGCGACGGTGAAGGAGGGGACGATGCTGTACGAGATCGGCGGCGTGACCGAGGACATCGCCCGGCGTGCGTTCGGCCTGGTGGCTCACAAGATGCCGTTCCGCTGCCGGTTCGTGACGCGGCGGCACGCGGTGTGACGGGCGAGGGCGTCGCACCCGGCGCTGATGACCCGCCGGACGCGGCGGGGCTAAACGAGGCACCCCGGACCACGGGGGCCGATGGTCGAGCGAGGCGATGGTGATGGAAGTTTCGCAGATCCGAGACATGAAGACCGAGGAACTGTACCTGGAGTTGGAGCGGCTGCGCCGTCGGGCGTTCGATCTCCGCAGCCAGGCCGTCACGGAGAAGCTGCAAGACCCGTCGCTGCTGACCAAGACCCAGCGGGACATCGCCCGGCTTCTGACCGTCCTGGGCGAGCGGGGCGAGACGAGGATCGAGCAGGTCGAGCACCACATGGAGGCGCTGGCGACCAAGAAGAGGTAAGAGTTGGTTTCTCGTTGTCGGTCGCGGTGGATCGGCCGCGCGACCGGCCCGCAACAAACAACGGACAACCAGCAACCGACAACGGACGAGTGGATAGCGACTCATGGCAGAGAGCACGGCAACCCAAGGCAGGCAGGACTCCAAGCGCACGTTGCGTCGACAGATGGTGGGGGTGGTGACCTCCGCCAACAAGACGCCGAAGACGTTGCGGGTGGAAGTCGAGTACCTGGTCCGACATTCGAAGTACGGCAAATACCTGCGCGACCGCAGTATCCTGCACGTGCACGATGAGAGACAGGAAGCCAGACAGGGCGACCGGGTGCAGGTGATGGAGTGCCGCCCGGTGTCCAAGACGAAGACGTGGCGGCTGGTGAAGGTGTTGCAGCGGGCGGCGCAGGACTGACGGGTGTGGGGCGGGCGGTGAGTCCGTGCGGGCGGGGAGGTTGTTTCGACCGCGCC
>JACQVT010000279.1 GCA_016209665.1 Planctomycetota bacterium
ATCTGGAGCAGGGACCGCCGGATCGGCGGCTGCTGGACGTGGATGCCTCGAACATCCGGTTCACGTCGGGGACGACGGCGAACTTCAAGGGCGTGGTCCTGTCGCATGGGGGCATCGGCGAGCGGATCGCGGCGGCCAACCGGGCGCTTCGCATCAGCGAGCGGGACACCGTCTTCTTCGGCCTGCAGATGGCCCACCACTTCGCGGTCAGCGTGATGCTGCACCTGAGCGTGGGAGCGACGATCGTCACCGGCGGGGTCTTCCTGGCCGACAGCATGGTCAGGCAGATTCGCCGCCATCGGGCCACGATCATCTACACCACGCCGGTCAGCTACCGGATGATGGCCGACGCCCCCAACGCCGATCGGTCGGCGCTGGCCGACGTGCGGCTGGCGATCTCCACCGCGATGGCCCTGCCGGCGAGCGTGGCGGGTGCGTTCGAGGAGCGGTTCGGCCGGCCGCTCAGCCAGGCCTTGGGCATCATCGAGGTGGGCATGCCGATCATGAATCTGCCGGGGCCTGACTTTGCCCCCGGGGCCCTGGGGCGGCTGATCGAGGGGTTTGAGGCCCAAGTCATCGACGAGAACGGTCGGCCGTTGAGCCATGATGCACCAGTCGGCGCTGCGGGCGGGAGCGTCGGGCCCGACCCCGTCGGCCAACTGCTGCTCAAAGGGCCGGGGATGTTGGCGGCCTACTACGCCCCGTGGCGCTCGCGCGACAAGCTTCTCCACGATGGCTGGTTCGCCAGCGGCGATCTGGTCCGCCGCGATCGCGACGGGAACTTCTTCATCGTCGGCCGGGCCAAGGATGTCATCAACGTCGGCGGCACGAAGGTCTTCCCGTACGAGATCGAAGAGGTGCTGGTGGCCTGCGAGGCGGTGGCGGAGGCCGTGGTGATCGCCGCTCCCGATGATGTGCTGGGCGAGGTGCCGATGGCCAGCGTGGTCCTGCGTCCGGGGGCCAGCGCCACCAGCCAGGCCCTGATCGAGCACTGCCGCCGCAGCCTGTCGCCCTTCAAGCTTCCCCGCCACGTGCAGATCGTCGCCCAGCTTCCCCGCACCCACAGCGGCAAGATCGCCCGCACCCGCCTCGCGACGCCGTGACGGCCGACTGATCCGTCTTCTCCGCGTTCTCCGTGTCTTGGCGGTTCAAAGGAGACCTTGGTTTTTGTGCCGTTTCGCGTTTCTTGTGGCAAGGACTCGATACAAGCCGAAGAGAATTGGCTTAGCCACGAAAAGGCACAAAAGGGCACAAAAAACGTGCTACCGGATGGCGTATTCTAACAGGCCGCGGCTCGAAACGCATGTCTTCAGCTTGACTCTCTGTCGCCGACGAGGCTAAACTTGTTATAGACTCGCCGGCGGGTGGCGGTCCGCGTGGAGGATTGTTCTCGTGTCGGTCACACGTGACATACCTGGCGACCTCGACGATCAGGCCAAGGAGGCGCTGGCGGTAGAACTGTACCGGCAGCGGAAGCTCACGCAATTCCAGCTTTCCCAGGTTCTGGGCCTGGACCGTTTCGAGACGGACGCGCTGCTCAAGCGGCACGAGGTCTACTACGACCTGACGGCCGATGACGTTGCCCGCGAGGCCGAATCACTCCGCCAGTTGCGGCTCGCCCATGATCATCGTGGCTGACACATCGCCGCTGAACTACCTCGTTCAGATTCAGGCGGAGCAGGTGCTGCCGTCGCTGTACGGAGGTATCACAGTGCCGCCGCGCGGGCAGCAGGCACACCGTCAGTCCGACCGGCTCAGCGCGCGGGTGCGTCGGTGAGCTTGACGATCAGATGCTTGCCGACGGCCTCGGCGTAGCGGATCAGGGTTTCGATGGTGGGGTTGGCCCGCTGGCCGGTTTCGAGCTTGGACAGGGCCGAGCGGTCCATGCCGGTCCGTTCCGTGATGTCGGCCAGACTCAAGCCTTGCTCTTCGCGGGCGGCCTTCAGCGTTTCGACCACCTGTTTCAGGTTGTCCAGGGCAGCGACGCGCTTGTGGTGCCGGCGGACCAGGTCGGGCAGTTCTCCGGCGACCTGCT
This sequence comes from Planctomycetota bacterium, assembly GCA_016209665.1. Taxonomy (GTDB): domain Bacteria; phylum Planctomycetota; class Phycisphaerae; order UBA1845; family PWPN01; genus JACQVT01. Next base: position 2,036 of record JACQVT010000279.1, read on the forward strand.
CGCGAATCGCACGGTACTTCGCTGCTTCCTGCGGTGTGAGCCGACGGCTACGGGTAATGCGTTTCATGTTCGCGACCTTCTGAGTAATACAACTCCGATGGAAAGTCAAATCCGTCTTCTCCGCGTTCTCCGTATCTTGGCGGTTCAAACAAGCTCTCAGTTTTCAACTATCGGCCATGAGCCGCCGACCAGCAGGTC
>JACQVT010000281.1 GCA_016209665.1 Planctomycetota bacterium
AGCAGCTCGGGCGCCTGGCCGCAGAACAGCTCCAGATCGTCGCGGGCGGTGTCGGCCTGTTCGAGGTGGGCGGTGACGTACAGCAGCGGCCGGCCAAGCTGACGGGCGACGGCCCCGGCCAGAATGGGCGCAAACCATCCCCACAGCCCGTCCGCGACGACCACCCCCTCCCGCAGGGCGTCCGCCGCCCGCGCAGGAGACCGCCGTTCCTCGGGAACGGGCCCCGGCGCGGTCCACTCGCGAATCCGGGCCACCAGGGCACGGAACGTGCCGTCGCCGACAAGCCGATCGACGACGTTGATCACGACACCATGGTAATCCACCCTCGCCCGCTCGAACAAGCGTCTCGGTTCTGGCCTGTGCCCGGCCGACACCCGCACGTCGATCGGAAGAGGAGTCGCGCGGGCAACGCGTGGGCCGGTCTCAGGGCGGTCCGCCAATCTGGCCTTGTTGATGTTGTGTGAAGTGAGGCACCCCACAAAAAGAGACGACACCATAGGAAACTATGGTGGCCGACAAAAAACCTGTTGACTTTGCCCGGGGCACAGGAAACAAAAGATAGCGGCAACCGGAGTGGGTTGCGGCCGACTATCATTTCCGCCGTCCTTCCGAGGCCCTGCCCTCTGGACAAAGGGCAGGTAAAGCAGCCGCAATGGGTTCCTACTTCGCAGGATCCGCTTCAGGACTCCGTTTGCATGGTTGGCGGGCGCGGTGACCGTTCGCCACCGCGAGCCTCTTTGCCCGCGCGACCTTCGCCGGCGGCCGCGGGCCCATGTCGTCGGAAGGCACTGCACGTATAAGGGGGTCGGCCCCTTCGGGTTCCCCTCATGTGCAGCAAACGAAAGGAGCACAAACATGAAGCGACCAACGGTTGAAGTGAGACGATGGGAACGTTGGGTGTCAATCGTGGCACTGGTCGGCCTGTGGACTTTCCCGCTCGCTCTCGCGGCTGACCAGACCATGTCCGCCCGCGAGGCCCTGAGCGTCTTTGCAGCCATGGAGGGTGTCAATGGAATGCTCATGGGCATTCAGGACTATGGTGGATACGACATCGGGAGTGAGTTTGCCCTGTCGGGGACCTACTCGGAGCATGGGGCGGAAGTCACGATCAGCTCCGCAAGCCTCAACGGGGCACCGCTGAACCTGTCATTTTCCGGTTCGCTTTCCGGGACCTGGGGAGAGAACCTGGCTTGGTCCGGTACCTGGACCGGGAGCCATGGCTCGGAGACGGTGAGCGGCAACGATCTGGGTGTCTGGCTCTGGGATGCGTCCGACGCCGGGTATTACGGGTTTGACTTCGATCAGAGCGGCGAATCGGGGAGCTTGCTCACGCTGGCGAAAGTGCCTTGGTGGGTCCGAGGGCTGGAAGTGGCCGGCGGAGTGGCGGCCGGCGCGGTGACGAGGAGTGTCCGCGTCGGAGTGGGCGCTGGCATTGGCCTCTGGAAGCTGTCGAGCTGGGGGTACTCGCGGACCCCTCCGCCGCCGCCCCCTCCTCCCGTCAGGCCGCCGGTGCCTCAGCAAGTCCCGCCGCCCGTGCAGATATGTTCGTTCTACTCGGACATCAACGTCCAGGGCGACCAGAAGATCACCGTCGAGAAGAAAATCAACGTCACGATCTCGCTGAAGACCGCCGCCACCTGGGACAATCAATACAAATCGCTGCAGGGGACGGTCGTTACCACGCCGGACCCGGGGTCGCTGGCTCTCCTGGGCGTTGGTGGCCTCATCCTGCTCGGGCGTAGACGTAGGCGCGAACTCTGAACGTACCCGTCACCGGGTCGATCAAGCCTTCACACGGGCAGGCCCCTGAATTGGGGCCTGTCGGCGGCTGGATGCCGCCGGTAGGTCGGTCCTGCGTGTGGGGTGACGCGCCTGCCCGATTACCGCGGCCGGGCCGGGGCCATCCCCAGCGGGCGGGGGGCGGCCGGGTTCGTGCGGACGGGGATCACGATCTCCTGGTAGTCCTCGTCGTCCGTCCGGATGGTGATCCGGTCACCCTCCATCGGGGTTCGGAACCCCGCCGGCAGCGTGACCTGAAGCTTGTAGGACCTGCCGTCGGGCTCGGGATAGAACTGCGTCTGGATCTCCGGCCGGCTCTTCTTGATCTCCAGAATGTTGATCGCCGTCTCGCCCGAGTTCACGATCGAGACCGAGGCCTGCTGGATGGCCGACGAAGCGCTCACCAGCACGTTGGAAGGCTTCACCTCGATCCGCGGGGGCATGTACAGCTTCACCGGCACCTCGACCACCGGCTG
>JACQVT010000258.1 GCA_016209665.1 Planctomycetota bacterium
GGCGGCCACACCGCTCTCGTGGATGGTAACGATGCTGGGGTGCTTGAGGGCCCCCAGGACCTGGACCTCGCGTTCGAAGCGGGCGTGATCGCGCCAGCCGGCGAACGGGCCCTCGCGCATGACCTTGATCGCCACTTGTCGCCGCGTCGCCTTCTGCAGGGCCTGGTACACGACGCCCTGCCCGCCGCGGTGGAGTTCGCCGAGGATTTCGTAACCGGGCAGCGCGTCCTGCGGCAGCACGGCGGCCGTCCCTCCGCCCTGCGTGCCGTGCGAGGCGACCGAGATGACCTGGCCCACCATGCCGAAGTGGGCGCGAAGTTCGTCGGCCAGATCGGGGTTGGCTTCGAGCAGTTCCTGCTCGCGGCCCGGCTCGCCCCGCTGCTTGCGGTCGAGGTACTCGTTGACGATGCGGCCGATCCGCAGGTCTCGAGTCTCCGGGTCCGTGTGCTCGGTCGCCATGATGGCGATTAAGTTACGAACGCCGGTGGTTCTCGTCCACTCCCGATGCGGTTCTCAGTTGGTCCGCGGCCGAAACCGGACCTAGAATCGCCTGCTTGGCCGGCCGATGAGCTTCATCTTCCTCGCTGTGCCCGCCGGCGGTTCGGCAAGCGACGGCAGCCCCTCGTTTCCAAAAGACGGTTGGGACAATCAGAACCAGGATCATTCACACGGAGGGTACACTCGTGATCACACTGCGATCCATAGCGTGGTTGTCCTTATGCGCGCTGGCGGCGGGGTCGGCGTCCATCGCGGCCGCGGCTTCTCCCGCCCGATACCACGACGAATTGAGCCTGTCCGCTTTCTTGAGCACCGACGCGGCCGAATCCGCCGCTGGCCGCCAACTCGTGGATATCGAGGTCCGCGACGGTGCCGGAGGACCGTTCTTCAGCGGCGTGTGGTACCCGGTCAGCGGGACCACCTGGCGATGGATTCACGGCGACGCCACCGCCTGGGACGACTTCCTCGACCTCGTCGCGACCAAGCAGGGCCGATGGCTCGACGTCGAGGTCGGCATCTTCAGCGGGCAGAAACGCTGGTCCGGCATCTTTCTGGAGGACGGCGACAGCTACGCCTGGGAGGTGCGAACCACCAACGACGACGCCGGCTTCCAGACCGAACTCGAGGACAACCTCCGCGCCGGCCGCCAGATCATCGACTTCGAGGCCTACGTCGAGAACGGGCAGACGACCTACGGCGGCGTCTGGGTGAACGATCCCAACCAGCCGCGGACCACGCTGTACCACGGGCTGACCAGCGCCGAGGTCAACGACATCTTCAACCCCCAGTTGCCGATCGACCCCGCCAGCGGCATCTCGCCCATCGACGGCATCGCCGGGCGGCCCATCGACTTCGAGGCCTACTTCAGCACCCTCCACAACAAGTACCGCTACGCGATCATCATGGCCATGTACCCCGGCCACGAATGGGCCCTGTGGTTCGGCCAGACCCAAACGGACTTCGACGACAAGAATGACGTCGAGTCCGACGACAACACCCACCTGATCGACCTGGAGGTGTACAACGTCGGCGGGACGGTCCGCTGGGCGGGCATCTGGGGCGACACTTACAAGAGCCTCCACGAAGTCAGCTCGATCCCCGCCGACCCGGACCCCGAACCGATGAACGCCAACCTCCAGGCCCTTGTCACCCAGTTCGAGGCCCCGGACGCCCAGGGCCCGCTGGGCATCGTCGGCTTGTATGCCAAGAACACGCGGAGCAACCAATCGGTGGGCTACCGCGCGGGCGAGCCCTTCTACCTGGCCAGTTGTACCAAGGTGGCCATCCACATCCGGATGTGGCAGATGCACGAGGCCGGCCAGATCGACATCCTCAACGATCCACCCTTCACCTTCACCAAGAACCCCTGGTACGTCGAGGACAAGCCCGGCGGGTTCGACCAGTTCGACTTCGGCAACCAGTTCTCCTGGAACACCGTCGACCGCTACATGATCCGGGCCAGCGACAACGCCGCCACGAGTATCATCATGGAGAGCATCGTCGGGCGGGAGCGGATGAACGACTGGCTCTCGGGCGTGGCCGGCGTGGGCCGGGGCTTCGGTCTGATCACCGGCATCACCGAACTCGACCGCGTGATCATGTGGCAGGGCCAGGTGCAGAACTTCCCCAACGATCCGTCCTACTTCCTCATCCCGTCGTACATCTGGGAGCCCTCCTTCCGCGGCATGACCGATGTGTTCGGTGACTTGCAGGCCTGGGCCAACGTCAACAACGGCGGGACGATCCCCAGCCGCAGCGACTCGCAGGGACACTTCCGTTACTACCGCATGGGCATGAACACCGCCGAGCCGCGGGCGTTCGGCCGGCTGCTCGAAGACTACATGGACGGCGATTACTTCACCGACCCCGTCAATACCCTGCCCCTGTCCCTCGCGAACTTCGGCTCGGGCACCCAACTGGTCGACAACCTGGACGGCACCGCGTTCTTCCCCGGGTTCCCGGCCCTGCCCGAGCCGACGAGCCTGACCGTGTACTCGAAGAACGGCGGCAAGGGCGGCGTGCTCTGCAACGGCACTCGATACCAGGTGGTCAACGACACGGCCATCATCCAGAAGGGCCCCGAGACCATCGTGATGGCCGTCTTCTGCCGCGACAACCTCGTCTGCAACAGCAACTGCGTGCCCGCGATACCCAACTGCCGACCCACGACCGCCAGCCCGCCCGGCAACGCCATCCGCTCCTTCTTTCACGCCCGCTTCGGCTACGAGCTGTTCAGCCAGTTGATCGCCGACCTCAAGGACC
>JACQVT010000259.1 GCA_016209665.1 Planctomycetota bacterium
AGGCTCCCGCCGAGCCGTGCAATGACGCTTTAATCGTCTCGGGACGGCGAATCCTCCAAAATCAATTTGAAACTTTTACTGGACTGGAGTATACTACTCACGGGTATTGACGATTGGGTCCGGTTTTCAGCGCCTGGGGTCTGTGGCTTTAGGCAAGATGGTTCCGCCGCGTGGCACGTGCGACCCCGGCGACAAGGGAGGAGTGGCAGGTCTCACGGTCGTCTTGGTACTAGAATAGAATAAACGGACCATTCCTCTTCGCCCGCGCTCTCCGCGACTCTAACCTCCCCCAAAAAGCGCGGGCGTTTTTTTGCGCCCAGTTCGGCACACGAGTCCGCCCAGCCCCCAGGAGCCGGCTCATTGAGGCTGCGCGAGATTGAAGAACCGGATCGCGTTGGCGGTGCTCGCCGTCGCGAGGGCGTCGAATGACGTGTTCCGCAGGCCGGCCGCGAACCGCACCGTGTGGATGAGGTTCCGCGGCTCGTTGGGCCGCATCTTGCGCAGCGGCTCGGGCGAGAGGTACGGCGCGTCCGTCTCGAACATGAGTTCGCCCGTCGGGGCAGCCAGACACGCCTGCTGGACGGCTTGGGCCTTGTTGAACGTGATCATGCCGGTGAACGACGTCCACCAGCCGTGCGACCACAGCTCGGCGGCCTCGTCGGTTGTGCCGCTGAAGCAGTGGAAGACCACCCGCCGGCCCTCGCAGCCGTTCTTGAGGAGCAGCCGCACGACCTCCTGATGGGCGTTGCGGCAATGAATGACGACCGGCAGATCAACCGCGCGGGCCCGTTCGAGCTGCCGGCGGAAAACAGCCTGCTGCACGGGGCGCGGGCTGAAGTCGTAGTGGTGGTCCAGGCCCATCTCGCCGCACGCAACCACGCCCGGCTGCCGCCACAGTTCAGTCAGCCGATCGAAATCGCCCTCGTGGGCCTTGGCGGCCTCGTGCGGATGGATGCCCACGGCCAGCCAGACGCGGCCCGGATGCCGCCGCTGTAAGGCCAGCGCCGCGTCCCACTCGCCAGGGACGCACGCCACGGCGATCATCCGGGTGACGCCGGCGTGCGCCGCCGCCGCGATGATTTCGTCAGCTCGACCGGCCAGTTCGCCGGAGGTCAGGTGGCAGTGCGTATCGACCAGTTCCACGCGGGGGACTTCGTCAGTGTGAGGGGACGAATGCATCAATGAAATGCTCGATTCGGCAGGCTTGGTCAGCCCCGTGGGTGACGGCCACCACGTCGAACCGACAGGCCCTCGACTCTGAATGGGTGTGCCGTAGAAAATATTGGGCACAGCGGCCCAGACGTTCCTGCTTGGCCCGGGTCACGCTGTCCTCGGGGTCGGCGTGATCGGTGCCTCGGCGGCTCTTCACTTCGACGAAGACGACCGTCGAGCGGTCGAGCATGATCAGGTCAATCTCACCGAGGGGACAGCGATAATTGCGGGCGACGGTGCGATACCGCAGGCGGCGGAGGAACCGTTCCGCCTGTTGCTCCCCCAACCGTCCCAGGTCGGACCGGTCGTCCATGGAAGTGCGATAACCCGACGAGCCGTCGCGTTTATCCTGGCGCGTGATGCGCGGGGATCAACCCCGCGGCTCGTCTCCTGGTATCCGGGACCGACCCTGCGAACCCGGATTCATCCTTTTGCGTCGGCGCCGACCGGTTCCGGCGCGGCAATCTGGCCCACCTTATCGGTGGCCCGACGCTTGTCCTTGACGCGGGTTGCCTTGCCCACGCGGTCGCGCAGGTAGTAGAGTTTGGCCCGCCGCACGTGGCCGGACCGGACCACCTCGACCTTGGCGATCTTGGGCGAGTGCACGGGGAAAATCCGCTCGACGCCCTCGTTGTTCACGATCCGCCGGACGGTAAAGCTTTCACCCAGGCCTTTGCCGCGCCGGGCGATGACCACACCGGTGTAGGGCTGCACGCGCTTCTTGTCGCCCTCGATGATCCGCACGTACACGGTGACGGTATCGCCGATACGGAAGTCGGGGAGCTTCTCGCCCTGGCCAGCATCCTCGACGACCTTGATGAGTGGGTGAATCATGACCTTGCTCCTTCGTCCACGAACCGCGACAAGTCCGGTCGCGTCTTGATAATCATCTCGTAGAGATCGGGCCGGCGTTCCCGCGTCCGCCGCAGGGCTTCGGCCATCCGCCACTGCTCGATGCGGGCGTGATCGCCCGAGAGCAGGATCTCCGGCACCGCCAGGCCGCGAAACTCACGCGGCCTGGTGTACTGCGGGTATTCCAGCATCCCCGCCGAAAACGACTCGTTCTCCGTCGACTCCTCGTCGCCCAGGGCACCCGGCAGGAGTCGAACCACGGCGTCGACGAGCACCATGGCCGCCGGTTCGCCGCCCGACAGCACGTAATCGCCGACCGAAATCTCCCGCGGCTGCAAGCCCTGGCGAATTCGCTCGTCGAACCCCTCGTAATGCCCGCAGATCAGGAGCAGCCGTGGCTGCTCCGCCAACTGGTGGGCCGCCGCCTGCGTGAACCGCTCGCCCTGCGGGGTCAGCAGGATTCGCGCCGCCGGCGTCGCGTCCTGTGCCTCCACATGCTCGACGGCGTCGAACATCGGCGGGCACATCATCACCATCCCCGGCCCGCCGCCGAACGGTCGATCGTCCACCTTCTGGTGGCGTCCGCCGGCGAAGTCGCGGATGTCCGTGCAGTGGATCGAGACGATGCCGGCCGCTCGGGCCCGCCCGATGATGCTCGAGGCGAAGAACGGCTCAACCGCCTCGGGGAACAACGTCAGCACGTCGATCCGCACGAGACCCTCGTTACTTCGCCGCCTCCGCCCGCCACTTGCTGATCAGGCTGCGAACCGTCTCGCTCGGCTGGGCGCCCCGGCTCAGCCAGTAATCGATTCGGTCCAGCTTCAGCTTGACCCTCAGTTCGGGCTTCTTGTTGGCCGGGTCGTAATGACCCAGTTCCTCGATCGTGATCCCATCGCGGCTGCGACGACCATCCACCGCCGCCACCCGATACGAAGGCCTGTGTCTGCGCCCTGTCCGCTTCAACCGGAGTCGAACCATGCCACCATTCCCAAGATGAGATAAACCCCAGACCGGCACGGGCCGGTCCGACGCACCCAACACCCATGCGCGGACGCTTGGCCACCCGCCCGTCCGGCACGTTACGAGAGCCCAGTAGTTTAGCGGAACCCCGTCGGACCCGCAAACCCCCTTCGTCGCTGCCTTGCGGCTTTGGGGCTTGGGGCCCTTGGCCATTCTTTTCGGGGATCGCCCGCCGATCGATGGGGGCTGGCGGGCGGGATGGGTGGTCTTGGGAATGTTTTCTGCTCGCGGCGGGGGTAGGTGGATCGGAGGAATACGTAACCAGCGGAGCACCAAGGAGATACGTCCGAGCCTCCAGGCCCATCGAAGGAACGAAGGCGTGTGCCGCATGGGCCGTACCGGTCATCGCCGCTACCCACGAACAATCGATCCTCGGCACAGACGTCGAGTGGGGACGTCCGTCGGGGGGCGATGTGCGCCGCGAGTTTGCGCCCTGCTGCGGTAGGGCGTTTTCTTCTTTGGGCGCGGGGAGCGGCTTGCGTTATCGCGGGGGGCGGTAGACGTGGGTGGTGGTGCCGTGGGCCAGTTCCGCGGCCTCGCCCACGGTCTCGGATAGCGTCGGGTGCGCGTGTATGGTCAGGCCCACGTCCTCGGCGGTGGCCCCCATCTCGATCGCCAGTGTGCCCTCGGCAATCAGTTCGCCGGCTCCGATACCGACGATGCCGACACCCACGATTCGTTTCGTCCTGGCGTCGACAATGATTTTGGTGAGACCGTCGTTTCGGCCGAGGGCGGTGGCTCGACCGGAGGCGCCCCAGGGGAACTTGCCGATCTGGATGGCTAGTCCCTGGTCCTTCGCCTGGGCTTCGGTCAGGCCGGCCCAGGCCACCTCGGGGTCGGTGAAGACGACGCCCGGGATGGCTCGCACGTCGAACGCCGCCTTCTCGCCGGCGATCGCCGCGACGGCGACCTTGGCTTCCTTTGACGCCTTGTGGGCGAGCATGGGTTCGCCGGCGATGTCGCCGATGGCGTAGATGTGTTCGTCGGCGGTGCGGCATCGCGCGTCGATTTCGACGAAGCCGCGCGGCGGGAGCACCCTGACCTTGGTGTTTTCGAGGCCGAGATCCTCGCTGTTGGGGGTGCGACCCACGGCGATGAGCACGCGGTCGAACGTCTGTTCGGTCCGGGCCTTACCCTCCCCCACCGCTGGGCCCTCGAACCTCACCGCAATGCCGCTGCC
>JACQVT010000274.1 GCA_016209665.1 Planctomycetota bacterium
CGGCACCACCGCGGGCACAGCCCACGCGGCTGTCGCCCCGGGCCGCATCCGCGGCCCCGCAACCTTTCCCGGTTAGATGCCCGCAAAAGAGAATTCTTCAAACCGGCGAGAAATTCCCACTCCGCAGGAATTCCTCACCCGGCTGACCACCGAGGCCGTTCCGCTTGGAATCCGACCGAACTGCGGATGGTCCTTCAGTGTGCATCCTGAAACCCGTGTGGGACCGGCTTCCAGCCGGTCGGTTTTCAGGTTTCAGGATGCACAGTTACTCCGGCGACGTGGCCGGGGCTCTCGCTGCTCGCACCGCCGCATCGTAGGCGGGCGGGAGCTTGACCGGCTTGCCCTCGTCGGACCACCAGCGGGGCGTCTCGGTGTAGACCCAGACGTACTCATCGGCGTACTGCAGGGCCGTTCGGACCAGTTGCTCGAACCGTTTCGGCGGGACGGGGTTCTTCTCGGGATCGTCGGTGTTCCAGCCCTGTTTCCGCCAGTCGTAGTCCATCCACAGGCCGAACGACACGGAGATGTGGCGGCGGTACTTCTCGCGGTCGGGCACCCAGGCCAGCACGTCCTCGCGGATCAGCCGCCGGGCGGTCCGGAACTTCTTCTCCTCGCGGTAGCTGTAGGCCGACTCGTTGCCGTCGACCAGCTTCGTCCTGCCGCGGATCGCATCGACCATGCCGTCGATGAACGGCTTAAGCAGCCCGTACCCGCAGGCGGCCAGCTTCTTCTCGTCGGTCTGGCTCTCGCCCCACGGCAGGCAGTAGCCGAACGTCAGAAAGACGGTCAGATCGGGATAGGCGTCCTGGAACGCCTCCATTACCTCGCGGCCCCGGAGCCTGGCCTGGGCCGCGTACTGGTCCCAAGACCTGGTGGCGGCGTCGCGCTGCTTGGCGTAGTTGAACAGTTGACCGTTGTACTGCTCGATGTCGAACAGCAGGCCCGGGCAGCCGCCTTCCCGGGCGATCGTGGCGGCCAGGCGGGCGTTATTGATGACGGCGGCGTGATCGTCGAACCAGTCGATGTCCGCCGGCGTGGTGTTGAAGCGCAGGAAGTTGTGCCGCATGCGTTTGAGCGGTGCCGCCTTGAGGTCGTCGATTGCCGGCCGCACGTCCTCCAGCGTGAAGGCCTGCCGGCCCCAGGCGGCCCACGTGAAGTTGCCGGACTGGCCGCCCGGCCGCGAGTAGTTCACGTGAAACACGCAGCCGTCGAAGGGCGAGCCGTCCAGTTGGTCCGCGTGGGCCCGCATGAACGCCGGATCCGGTTCGTCCCAGCCGAACTCGATCAGCTTCTTGCCCGCGGCGGACGCCTCCGTCGGCCGGGACGTCTCCGCCGCCCGCGCCATCCCGCCCAGCCCTACCAGCGCAGCGATCACCAAACGTGTCATCATCGCACCCTCCCGACTTGACCGCTCAGCCCAGCGTTGACCAGCCCGCGCCGCCCACATACAATATCTGTATGACGATCGACCAACTGCGAAAGTACCATCAGGCCCGGCCCTTTCAACCGCTCATACTCCATATCGCCGACGGGTCAACCGTCCGAGTCGATCATCCTGAATTCCTTGCTCACAGCCCCAGCGGCCGGACGATCCTCGTCGCGTTCCCCGATGACTCCAGCCGTATCATCGATATCCTCATGATTACGCAGATCGAGGTCCCGCCGCCCAACGGTTCCCGACGCCCGCGTCGTGCACGAGGCAACGGCGGCTGACGTCGATGAACACATCCCTGCATCGCTGCCTCCCTTGTCCCTCGAACTTGTGCCGTCGCGTGGCCGGCCGTACATTCCCCGCATGGGCTCAGCACTCCGGCCAGCACGACCGGCCATCCTCCTGTGGGCGTTCATTATGCCCGCGTTTGCCGGTGAGGTCACGTTGACGCCGATCCCCGGTCAGGCGGAACTCGGCACGGTCGAGATTCACAACGTCGGCGCCGGGCGGTTCGATCCCGCCATCTGGCAGGCGGGCACGCTGAACCTCGTGCCGGATGTCCGCCGCCCGCTGATCGCGCCACGACTCGATGGTGTGTTCCGCAACATCTACGCCCCGTCCGCGGTCGAGGTCGGCGGCGGGTGGCGGCTGTTCTACGGCGCGTGGGACGGCGTGCCCTCCGGCAACGACCGCATCTACAGCGTGACGACGGATGACTTCCTCACCTTCCGCGACTGGCGGATCACGATCGAGCACGGCGAGTTCATCCACGTCTGCAACGTGAACGCCATTCGCGACCCGTCGGGTGCCATCCGCATGGTCTGCACGGCCTACCCGGTGGGCGACAAGCTCAACAAGCCGGTGACGTTCACGGTGCCGGCGGCGACGACGGAACCGGCCGACCGGTCCCCATTTGCGCCGATCCGGGCGTCGCGAAACGACCTGGTCAGCATCGGCGGGTACGCGCCCTTCGACGCCGCGGACATGAACGGGATGAACGTGCTGCTGTTCGAGGAGGGCCACTACCGGCTGTATTTCGGCGACTTCAAGAATCGAGGCCACGTCCACCGGGCCTCATCCACCGACGGCCGGCATTTCCGGTACGACGGCCCGTGCCTGACCGTTCCGCGGATGGTCAACGACATCCGCCGGTTCAGCATCGACGGCCGGCAGTGGTACCTGATGGCCCTGCACGCCAACACCGACCGCCTGTGGTATGCGCTGTCCACCGATGGCATGAAGTTCGATCCGCCGCGGGAACTGGCGGTCAACCTCGGCCCCGCCGACAGGTACATCGTCGCGATCGGGTGGGTGACCCGGGCCGACCGCGTGCTCGGTTTCCTGTACGGAGCCGGAGCGGTGCGCGAACTGAACCGAAACCGCATCTTCGCCCGCTGGCTCCAGAAGAAGCTCGTCTTGGTGGACTCATCCGGCCGGCAGCATACGCCGACCGCGGCCCTGGCGCCGGACCGCGCGGTCCTGTCGCTGGGCGATGCGCGGGAACTCGCCGGCACCCTCCAGGTACTCGCCGACGATGGCCGGACGTCCCTGGGTCAACCGTTCCCCGTCAAACTGACCTCCGGTGCAGTCTACCGCCTGGACGCTCCGTGACGGTTCGGGCGGCGAGGTCGCCGCTTCAGAGCCTGGAGCGCCAGCGACGGGAACACACGACCCACTCGCTTGCGCTCGGGGCTCTGACCTACACCGCCGACTCGGTCATGGACCGCCGCCTGGACGTCAAGTGAGCCAACGCGAGCAACGTGCTAAAATGTGCCCGTGGCTCCCGGTGCCCTCACCATTCTTGCGATCGAGACCTCGTGCGACGAGACCGCGGTGGCCGTCGTGACCGGCGGCCACCAGGTGCGGTCGAACGTGGTGGCGACGCAGTTCGACGTGCACGCGAAGTATGGCGGCGTCGTGCCCGAGCTGGCCTCGCGGGCCCACATCGAGAACCTCGACGCGTGCACGGCCGAGGCCCTCGCCCAGGCCGGCGCGGGGCGCGACGATATCGACGCGATCGCGGTGTCCAGCCGGCCCGGGCTGGTCGGCTGCCTACTCATCGGCGTGACGGCGGCCAAGACGCTCGCCTTGGCCTGGAACAAGCCGCTGATCGGCGTGAACCACATCCACGCCCATGCGTGCAGTGCGGCCATCGAGCTGCCGCCGGACTCACCACCCTGGCCCGCCGTCGCTCTCGTCGTCAGCGGCGGTCATACCTCGTTGTTCCTCGTCCGCTCGCCGCTGGACATCGAACTGCTCGGCTGCACGATCGACGACGCCGCCGGCGAGGCGTTCGACAAGGTCGCCAGCATCCTGGGACTGGGATTCCCGGGCGGCCCCGTCGTCGAACGGACGGCCGGTCCCGGCGATCCGCGGGCCCATGACTTCCCGCGAACCATGCTGGCCCGCGACTCGCTCGATTTCTCGTTCAGCGGATTGAAGACGGCGGTCCTGTACACCGTGCACGGC
>JACQVT010000001.1 GCA_016209665.1 Planctomycetota bacterium
GCAGGAGCCTCGTGCCCCGTGCATCAGCGGCGGCTTGAGACGCGATCGCCGCCGCCGTCATCTCCCGGCCCGCGAGCAGGTTGAAGATTTCCAGGTCGGCCGCCGCGGCCAGTACGCAGGCGGGCTGGTACGAGCGGGCCATCTCCAACACTTTGTCGGCCATGGAGGCTTGAGCCATCGGAGCGTTCTCCTGCAGAATCGGCTTTGCCGCGGTCACATGCAACCCCGCGCTGGCGCTTGGGGCTCTGACAGGGCGGCTGCGTGCTATTATCTCAGTTTGGCCAGCGGCTCGCGTGTCCGGTACAGGTCGGCCTCGTGATTGAAGTAGACGCGGCCGTCGGACGCAACGGTCATCGATTCCGGGGCCTCCGGCACTTCGGTGAGCACGGCGTAGGTCTTCTTCGCGAGGTCGAGCTGGCAGATTTGATTGCCGCAGGCGGTCAGCAGCGTGCCGTCGCCGACGGCGACCATCGCTCTGGCCGTGACGTTGGGCAACCCCGGGATCGGATCGGCGGATACCGTCCCCGCCTTCGCGTCATAGACATACAACCGCGGGCCGAGCTTGAACGCAACGAGGCCGGACTTCGGCTCGATGACCAGCCGGGCGATGCTGGCGGCGTCGAGCGGCTTGTCGAACACGACCTTCCTTGAGGCGATGTCGATGACGCCGAAATGCACCGGCCCCTTCTGGTGCGGCAGGCCGTTGCCATCGCGGCTGGTGCCGGCATAAATGCACTTCGCGTCGACGGCGATTGCGGAGATGGCTTGGCTGCCGAAGGGGTTCTCGATCAGCTCGGTCTTGCCGGTGGCCGGGTCGGTGATCGACACTGCGCCGCCGTAGGCGCCATATTTGGCCATCCAGCCCGCGTATAGCCTGTTGTCCGGTCCGACGACGATGCCGCCCACGGGCCGAATGTAGGCTGGGGCGACCTTGGCGACGGGCCGCGGGTTCTTGTGGTTGATCTGGTCCCAGGGTTCGGCCGGGTCGTAGCAGGTGATGTCGCCGCCGGAGTAGGAGGCGGCGTAGACGCGGCCCTCGAAGAACGTCGCGTCGTAGACTTCGCCGCCGGCGTCGCAGATGGCGTCGGTGTTGACGGCCTTGCCGGTGGCGATGTCGTAGTGGAACAGCGTCTGGCCGAAGTGGGGCCCGCCCCAGACGCGACCCTGGTCGTCGGCCTTGAGGAACAGCGGCTCCCGGCCGCGCGACTCGACGGGGATCGGCCGGAACTTCACCTGCGTCTCGCCTGGCCGCACGACGAAGTACGACTGGCCCCGCAGGCCGATCAATTCATCCTTGCCGCTGACCGCCACGCAGCTCCCGCCGCGAAGGTCGACGTCGGCCACTTTCGTCGGGGCGAACTCCTTGGCGTCGGCCCGCAGGCGGTACAGCTCACGACCGCGCTGGAGGTACAGCGTCCTGTCGTCGGACAGGTTGGCGTTGGGGCTGTACTTGGCGAATTCGGCTGACGCGAGGACGGACTCCTTCGGCGATACCAGCGAGGCGTCGACGAACGCCTCGGTGCGGCCGCTCCGCGGGTCGGCGGCGATGAACGCGCCGTTCCAGGTGAAGCCCCTTCCAACCTGCTGGCCCTCCTTGAGGTCGGGCACGTCGCGCCAGCTCTTGGTCTCGATGTCGAATGCCTTGGTCGTGCTCTTGATCATGCCGAAGTTGGCGAAGATTTCGCCCCACGGCGCGGCCGAGACGTAGCGCAAATACTGGTTCGGCTTGGTCGGCGCGCCCAGGTCCTCGACCTCGTAGGTCTCAAGGTCCAGGGCCCCCAGCTTGCCGCCCGGATACGTCCCGCCGTAGACCCGGCCGTCTTTGCCCAGAACCAGATTCCAGATGTACTGCTCGCCGGGGAACTTGACGGCCTTGATGAACTTCATCGCCTGAAGGTCGAAGATCATGAACGCCCCGTCGTAGAACGTGCCGATGACGAGGCGGTCGCCGGGCACCTCAATGACCGTCCACGAGCCCGCGCCGGCCGGAGCGGGGAACATCCGGCCCTTGTCGTTCTCGTAGTCGATGTACAGCAGCTCGCAGCCGTAGGCCTCGTTGTCGTTCATCAGCACGAGCCGCTCGCGCCCGTCATGCCGGTCGGTGACGATGCACGAGCCCAGGATCTGCTTGGCCCGACAGGGCTGGCCGAGCAGCTCGA
>JACQVT010000002.1 GCA_016209665.1 Planctomycetota bacterium
CATAGAATGGTCGATCTGTCTGGGTGGACAGTCGGTGACTCCGGCCGGTATACTAGTTGGTACCCGGCGAGGCGCGTCCCGGTCGCCGGATCACGCCAGCCGCGGTGGGGAGTCCATCCGGGTAAAGCCGTCCGGAGGACTGACGAGGCCATCTGGCTGATTGACAAGGCCGTCCCGACGGACTGATAGGTCCATCCGGTTGGCCCACGAGTGAAAGGGAGCGGGGTCCGTTGGCCGCTTATCGGTTCCTGGTGAATCTGACTTACGTGGGGCTCCTTGGGGCGTTGCTCCTCGGCGGCTGCCCGGCGGCCGACAGCACCGCCGCCAAGACCCCCGTCCTGGGTATCACCGCCCGGGCCACCGGGGTCCAGACCGCCACCGTCCCGTCGAACAACGATATCCTGGTCGCCCAAGTCCTCAAGCTGGTGAACGATCGCCGGACCTGGATCGGCCTTAACGAGCTGACGCTCAACCCGGTCCTGAGCAAGATGGCCGAAGCCTATGCCAGCGACATGATCGAGCGGGACTTCTTTGCCCACCAGAACCCGAACGACCCCGAAGACCCCGGCGACCGGGCCATCAAGGCCGGTTATGTCTTCATCGAGATCGGCGAGAACCTCGCCGCCGGCCAGGAGACGGCCGAGCAGGTCGTTTCCGAGTGGATGGCCTCCCCCGAGCACCGCGACATCATTCTGGGCCCGCAGTGGCGCGAGATGGGCGTGGGCATCCGCATCGGCGGCGAGTACAACGTCTACTGGGTTCTCGAGTTCGGCAACCCGCCCTGACTCCTCCTCTGGTCACACTCACCTGCTCGATCCGACGGTCGAACGGAATGGCGTCCTCACCATAACCCAGGCTGGTGCGGCATCTCCAGGGAACGTGTGAACGTACGAACGTACGAACGGACTACGGTCATCTCCTGATTGCCTCCTGAATCCCCACCGGCTATATTCGGATACGAGGTCGCCATGGCCACCGACGTGATTGCCCCCGAGCAAGTCGCCGCGCCCTACGGCGGCGTGCGCATGACCGCCGAGGAGTTCTTCAACCTCCCCGACGACGGCTACCGCTACGAGTTGGTTGACGGAGTGGTTCTTGCGACACCATCACCATCGCCTCGGCACCAGCGAGTTGCCCACGAGTTGACCGTGCAGCTTGCCAGCTTCCTGAAGGCCCATCCCGTCGGCGAGATGCTCTACGAGACGGACGTCCACCTGGGGCGGGGGCCCGACGGCACCGATCTGGTCTACTGCCCTGAAATCGTGTTCTACCGCGCCGACCGTCTGGCGGCGATGCGCGACCGCCTCGTTGGGCCTCCTGACTTGGTGGTAGAGGTCATCTCGCCGCTGACTCGTCGTTACGACACCCAGACCAAGCGCGACGACTATCAGCGTTTCGGCGTCCGCGAGTACTGGATCGTCGATGCCCAGCGCAACGAGTTCATCTTCCTGCGAAACGAGGGCGACGCATTCGTGCAGGTCCCGCCCACCGGCGACACCTTCGCCAGCCAGGCCGTCGAGGGCTTCGTCCTCGATCTCACTCAGGTCCGGGCCACCTTCGGCCCCTGGTCGTAGCCCGCCGCCGCCCTTGCCATGCTCCTCCCGGCCGGCGATGATGCCCCCGTCTCTATGAGAGGAGCACGTCACCATGTCGGATGAGAAAAGAGTCAGAGTCGCGATCATCGGACTGGGCTTCGGGGCGGAGTTCATTCCCATCTACCAGAAGCATCCTCATGCCGAGATGTACGCCATCTGCCAGCGCAGCAAGGACAAGCTCGACCAGATCGGCGACGCCTTCGGCGTCGAGAAGCGCTACGCCCGCTACGAGGACGTGCTGAGCGACCCCAACGTCGATGCCGTCCACATCAACACGCCCATCCCCGACCACGCCCCCATGAGCATCGCCGGCCTGGCGGCCCGCAAGCACGTCGCCTGCACCGTGCCCGCCGCCACGACGGTCGCCGAGTGCCGCGGCCTCGTCGCCGCCCAGAAGAAGGTCCGCCGCCACTACATGATGATGGAAACGGTCGTCTACAGCCGCGAGTTTCTCCACGTCCGGGAACTCTACCGGCAGGGCGTCCTCGGCCGCCTCCAGTTCCTCCGCGGCTCGCACCAGCAGGAGATGGCCGGCTGGCCCGGCTACTGGGAGGGCCTGCCGCCCATGCACTACGCCACGCACTGCGTCAGCCCTTGCCTGTGCCTGGCCGGCAAGCTCGCCGAATCGGTGGTCTGCCACGGCTCCGGTCGGATATCGCCCAAGCTCACCCGCAAGTACGGCTCACCCTTCGCCGTCGAGACCGCGACCATCAAGCTCAAGAGTTCGCCCCTCGCCTGCGAGGTCACCCGCAGCCTCTTCGAGACCGCCCGCCAGTACCGCGAGAGCTTCGATGTCTACGCCGACAAGGTTTCGTTCGAGTCGCCCCAGATCGAGCACGAGCCGGCCGTCCTCCACCGGGGCGAGCAGCCCGAGCGCATCACCATCCCCGACTACGCCGACCTTCTCCCCGAG
>JACQVT010000277.1 GCA_016209665.1 Planctomycetota bacterium
CTGGAAGCCGGTCCCACACGTTCACGCCAGGCCGCTCAGCTTGCGGACGGCCCATTCCAGGCACAGACTTCCGATCAGGATCGCCAGGTATCGCCACTGCGGCCACACCGGCGTCGTGCGGATCTCCCGCGTTACCTCGGGGCTCAGGTCGAGCCCCGAGACCACGGTCGGCAGGGCGGTCGGCGGCACCACCGCGCCGCGGCTGGCGGCCGCGATCTTGTTCAGCAGCGACAGATTGCACCGCGTGTCGCGCAGCTCGATCGACAGCGGCGGCTCCATCGTGATCTGGGTCTCGATCGGTTTCTCGCCGCTGCGCTTGGGGGCCAGGGCGTCGATCCCCTCGCCGGTCACGCCGATCGTCAGCTTGCCGATGGGCAGGTCTCTCACGGCGGCCCGATACTCACCCGGCGTGTTCTCGTCCTCGACGAGAGGCACCGTGGCCACAGGCTGGTCCTCGCGGTGAACGGTCGCGGCGATGCCGGCCCCCCGCACCGGCTCGCCCTGGCGGTCCGAGAGGCGGACCATCACCTGCACGGCTTCGCCCGGCTGGTATTGCAGCTTATCCGTGATGAGGCGGACGAGGTTCGAGCCCGTGCCCAGATCACGGGCCATCGCCCAGCGGAGCAACTGCCCCCAGAACCGGTAGTGATACCGGTCGCCGTGGCGCATCCGCAGCCGGTAGGTGTCGGGGGCGGCCATATACACGACACGTCCGCGCCCGACCTGGTGCCAGCACAGGAACGCCGCGTCCTGGCCGGATTGCCCCCGCGAGGCGTTTGGCACCGCCGACAGCCACACGTGGCTCGTCTGCCGCGGGAGGCAGTACTCGGACAGGTCGTAGACGGCGGGAAGTGCCGTCCACACCTGGCCCGAACCGTCGGGCTCGTCGGCGATCTGGATGGGCTCGGCGGAGCCGCCCTCGGCCGTCGGCACGATCTGGACGCCCTCGCGTCCGCCCACCGCGTGGCGGATCGGCTCCACCGGCAGCATCGGCCCCAGCGGCGAGTTCAGGTACGCCTCGGGCATCGCCTCCGACCCGGCGATCAGCACCAGCGTGCCGCCGCGCGTCGAGACGTATTCCTCCAATTGCTGCTGACGCTCGTTCGTGAGCACGTCCGGCGGCAGATCGCCCAGGATGACCACGTGGTATCGGCCCCAGTCGTCCGCCCGGCTGGGCACGGACCCGGCGCCGGTGCCTTCCGTCTGTTGCGGCTGGACCAGGATGCTGTTGAACTCCACCCGCTCGTCGCGCTTGAACAGATTGCGCAGGTAGCGGAACTCCCACCGTGGCAGGTGGTCGACCAATAGCACGCGGACGGTGTTTTCCGTCACTTCGACCGTCAGTTTGGCGTCGTTGTTGTCCTGCACGCGTTCATCGGGCAGTTGGCGGACCGTCAATATGTACTCCTGCGTGCCAAGCTGCTCGGCCTTGCGTTCGAACTTGAGGGGCACGAAGTAGTTGTCCGTCGGAACCGTCACCGTCTGCTGGTCGATCAGCTTGCCGGCCTGCATCAACTGCACCGACAGCGATTCGCCGGCGCATTCGTAGGCGTCCAGCATCGCTTCGATGCGGACGAGGTCGTTTTGCATGACGCTCCGGGGGGCCTGGACGTGGTGCAGGGCCACGTCGCGGGCCGGCTTGGTCGAGCCGACGGGCACGACGTAGATGGGGATGTCGTCGTGACCGGACAAGCGCTTCACGGGGTCGTCGTTGGCGTTGTGCCCGCCGTCGGTCAGCAGGAAGACGGCCTCGATGAGCCGATCGTTCGCGTCTGTCTGCGCCTGCTCGATGGCCGCCGACAAGTCGGTCTGGGCCTGGGCAGTGTCGGCAGGGTCCGGTGTCGGTGGGGCCCACGTCGTGCCGTCGGTGGCCAACACCTGCCGGTCGAACCGATACCGCAGAATGGTGCCCTGTTCGGCAAGCTTCTTGAACTCCGACGCCTCCACCCGCCCCAGCAGTCCCGCCACCTTCTCCCGGCGGCTGGTGGCGGCCTGCCGCTGCACGACGCTGCGCGCGTAGGCGTCGGTGGTCTTGCTCAACTCCGTGGCCACGCGGTCCGCGGCGCGGTCCAGCTCGGCGATCGTCTCGTCGAGGCTGCGCCGCAACTCCCCGACCGGGCCGCCGGCCCCGTCGGTCAAGTCGATGCGTCCGGCGGCCACGTCATCCTGCAGTTCGGTCAGCTTCGACCCGAGGAACCCCTCCACTGCGGAACGGCCAACGTCGACCGCCTGATTGGGCACCTGTTTCAACTCCTGATCGGCGACCTGCACCCACTTGGCGGCGTCAGCCAGGACTCGCTTGGCTGCTTGCCAGTCGGGCTTGTCTCCGACTTGCGACGACAGCCGTCCCAGGTGGTCGCGAGCCGCCGTCAGGGCGTAGCGGGCCCCGTCCACGTTCAGCATCATGGCGGCCTGGCCCGCCGATTCATCGACCGCGGCCCAGCGCACGGCTTGGACATCGTCCAGGGCCGGGTCCGTCACCCCCATGCTGGCGCTGCCGTCGGCCATGACCACGATGCTCTTGGATCGGGTCCGGCTCACCGTCGTGCGGATCACCGGCTCGGCCAGCATCCACACCAGCACGCCCACCGCCACCAGCCGCAACACCACGAACAGCGGGAACAACCGCCGCGCCGACCGCGAGCCCATCCACGTCAGCACGATGACGGCGATCGCGACGGCGATGCCCACGGAGATGAGCACCGCCGGCGGGAACCGGCCGTTCCATGCCATCTGCTCGACGATCTGTTCGCTGCCGTTCAATGAACGTACTCCACCGCGACCATTTCACGCCGCCGCCGCGGTCGTCACCGTCGTCGTTGAGTCGCTCGCCATGTCCACTGGCGTTGCCGCCCGTCGGCGGGCGAGGTAGGCGCCCAGCGCCGACTCGGCCAGCAGCACCGCCAGGGCGGCGATCATCAGCCACATCCACATCGGTTCGGGCGGACCGGGCCGGCCGGGCGACTTCGTTCCCAGCGGATCGCCGTCGAATCGCAGCCCGCCGTGCTCGGCCAATGCCCGCACGTCCGTTTCGGTGAGTCCCGTCAACTCGGATTCCTTGGGGTCGCGGTTGACCTGGAACGGGATCGCCCGCTCGCCGCCCTGCGGTTCGGACAACACGAGTTGGTAGGCTCCCGGCCACAGCGTCTTGCCGCAGCGGAACCAGCGGCGGCCGTCGC
The DNA here is from genome assembly GCA_016209665.1 of Planctomycetota bacterium. Lineage (GTDB taxonomy): Bacteria > Planctomycetota > Phycisphaerae > UBA1845 > PWPN01 > JACQVT01. Next base: position 3,180 of record JACQVT010000277.1, read on the forward strand.
GATCGGTCGAGGCGACCTTGATCCGTTCGCCGCCGGGCGTGGCTACCTCGGCGATCGGCCCGTACTCATCCGGCACGAACGAAGCGGCGAACGTGTCGCCCCCAGTCAGGTTCCACCGCGTTTGCATCGGCTCGGCCAGGTACCACAGCCATTCGTGCACCATGACCACGAACGCCTGACAGATAGGCAGGTTGCTCCAACTCATGTCGACCGGCATGGCCTGCACGATGACGCGGCCCCGACCGATCTGTTTGTCGATCGCGATCGGTTCACCCTGATTGGTCGCCAGCAGCGCGGACGAACGCTGTTGCTCGTTGAGATTGCTGAATCGGAATCGGGCGAAGACTCGGACGTCGTTCACGTCGAGTCGATCCAGGTCGGCGAGCAACCGCGTGGCCGGGTGGTTCACCGGCGGCGGCCGCAGACGGTCAAACCGCTCCCGCTGCCTCGGGTCGCCGGTGATATCTCCGAGGGCCACGGGCGATAGTCCGCGGCCGTCGGCGAAAAGGCTGGCGTTGAACGATTTCGGATCGGTCTTGTCGCCCGCGATGATCCACACGCCGCCGCCGCGCCGCACGTGGTCTTGCAGGGCTTTGATCGCCTCGGCCGGCAGTGTGGATACGTTCAGCAGCACCACGCAGGGATACGGCTTGACGGCATCCGTGTTGAGGTCGAACGCCGGC
>JACQVT010000280.1 GCA_016209665.1 Planctomycetota bacterium
CTCGATCGCTGTCTCGTCGTCCAGCGCCGGCGTCGTGTTGGGCATGCAGGCGATGCTGGTGAATCCGCCGGCAACCGCGGCCGCGCTGCCGGTGGCGATGGTCTCGGCCCCCTCGTTGCCGGGCTCACGCAGGTGAACGTGGATGTCGATCAGGCCCGGGCAGACGACCAGTCCGCTCGCATCGATGGTCTTCGGAGCCGGACTCTGTGAATCAGGTGCGCCCGTATCGCCGGTCCGCCCCTCCACCCGCGCCACCTTGCCGCCGACCAGCAGCACGTCGCCAACCATGTCCAGGCCATTGGCCGGATCGATCACCCGCCCGTTCTTGATCAGTAGGTTGTCGCTCATGGTGGCGGGATTGTACCCGAGACGCGGGACGGACGGCCACAACCGGACGCCGATCACCCGACTGGCGGCCGGACCACGGGCTTGCCGAGGATCGTTCCCGCAGCCGAAACGATTCACCCCGCGGTTTTCTTGTTGTAGGGCGGCGGCGGCCCGGATAAAATGGCTACAAGCCTGACGAGGGCTTCCGATCGACTCGACCCATCAACGGTGAGCCATATGTGCAGGGTGAAGAGCAAGCCTTGGTCTCTGGGCCACCGGCTGACCGGCGGGGCGCGGGCCTGAGCGGGAACGGGTCCGAGTGAGTCGCCGGGGACGGCCATATCACGGGTGAACCTCACCCGGGCGGAATGGAAAGGAGCGGCTGCGATGCGAATTGCGAGCAGAATCGTGGTGCTGGCGGATGCTGCCGTGGTGTTGGCTCTGGCCAGCAGGACCCAGGCCAATCTGCTGGTGAACGGCGGGTTCGAGGCGGGAGGGGCGAGTCCCTGCGTGGCCGGCTGGCGGATGCTGAACACCAGCGTTCCCCAGAACTGCAAATACGACGGTACCACCCACGTCCCCAACCCCGCGGTAAAGGAAGGATTGCACCGCGGCAGTATGGATGTCAACTCACCCAGCGCCGCCGAGGCCCACATGTGCCAGACGGTGACCGTGGCTGCGGGACAGCCGGTGCGGCTGACCGGGTGGATCGCCGGGGGGACAACGGGGCCGGTCTATACGTATTTCGCCCGCATCCACGACGGCGCCGACCTCACCGGAGCTGTGATCGCCTCGTTCGAGACCACCGACCAGGGCTGGCAGCAGGTCGACATCACCGGCACGCCCGCCGGCACGCAGGTCACGGTGGAGTATGGCTTCTCCGGCCCGGCCCTGAATTGGGGGATCGTGGCCACGCACGGTGACGCCTTCGACTTGACCCAGGAGAACCCGGTTTGCACCGGCGAGCCGACCATCAGCGGCGTCAACCCCGGCTTCGGCGTTTCCGGCACCACGGCGAGCGGTGTACACCTGACCGGAGCGAACTTCGACAACACCTGCGAGGTCCTTTTGCAGGCCGCGGGCCTCCCGGACATTGGGGCACTGAACGAATCGGCGAGCGTGGATGGGACGACGTTGACCTTCGATGTTCCGCTGGCCGCAGCGGCGATGGGCAAGCGCAACATCGTGGTCACCAAGCCGAACTGCAACGGGACGACTCTGAGCAACGGCTTCGTGGTTGCCCTCCCGAGCCTGACCAACGGCAGTTTCGAGAGCCCCGCGGCCGCGGCGAGTTGCCCGAACCCACCCACGGCCCAGGGCGCGCCCGACAACTGGCTGCAAAGCGGCGTTTCCACCGCCGGGTCGCATCTCATCCGGGACTCGGACCAGTATCCGCCGGGCTGCCCCCGGCCCGATGGCGATCACTACGGCTCCATCATGATGCCGGTTGGCGTCTCGTTCACCTATTGGGAAGCCTACCAGTACATCGCGGTGACTCCCAGCCAGCAGATCACGGTCAGCGGAAGCTTCGCCGGTGGCGGTCGCACCACGGTGAGACTCACTCTCCACGACGGCGATGAGACCGGGCCCGAGTTGGCCTCGCGGCTTATCGAGCAGCGGGTGGGCTGCCCTGTGCACGTCTACGATTGGGTGCCGGCCAGCGTCTCCGCTACCCCCACGCAGGGCTTTTTCACGCTGCGGTGGAGCGTGGGCGGGCAGCAGGGCGATGCATTTGTCGATGCCGGCCATGCGGACAATCTCGTACTGAGCGCGGGCCCGCCGCCGGCCGAGATTTGCGGAAACGGCCTCGACGACGATGGCGACCGCCGCATCGACTGCCAGGACTCCGACTGCGCGGCCGAGCCGGCGTGCACACCGCCCCCGGCCGAGGTCTGCGGCGACGGCATCGACAACGACGGCGACCTGTCGATCGACTGCGACGACTCGGATTGTGCCGCGACATGCGTCGAGGTCTGCAACAACGGCATCGACGACAATGGGGACTGCCAGGTCGACGAAGGCTGCACCGAAATCTGCGACAACGGCATCGACGATAACAACAAC
>JACQVT010000303.1 GCA_016209665.1 Planctomycetota bacterium
AGCAGGTCCATATCCACGCCGCCGATCGCCGCCACCCGGCCGCCCCACTGGCGGTGGAATTCCTCGACGGGCTGGATGACGTCCTCGAAACTGTGCTTGGCGTCGATGCCCACGTCGTCGACGAGGTCCGGCATGATCGCCCGTAGATTCCCGCACGAGTGAAGCAGGTAGGGATTGCTGCGGCGGTGGGCCAGCACGGCGTAGCGCCGATGCCAGGGCAGGATGTACTCGCGAAGGTGCTGCGGGCTGATGAGCGTGCCGGTCTTGAAGCCCATGTCATCCCCGCTCCACAGGGCGACGATCTGCTCGCGCTGCGACCAGATCTCGAAGACCTGGTGGACGAACCGCCCCACGCGGTCGACCAGTTCGCGAACAAGCCGCGGCTGATCGTAAAGGGCGATCGCGAACGGTTCCAGCCCCATGAGCCAAGTGCTCCATTCGAACACCCCGTTGCTAAAGCCGATGCAGCCCATGCCGTCGGGCAAAACTTCGGCGACCTCATCCGCGGGGCCGAAGTCGATGTCCGAGATCCGCGGCCAGGGATACCGCTCCAGGTCGGCGGACGACTGAATCGGGCCGGCGTGCTCGCTCTGCCACTGGCGTTCGCCGCGGTTCAGGGCAGCGGTGTCGCCGGTCGACGCCGTGCGGAAGGTGAACGGAACGTTGGTGGGGATCCAGAACGCATCATAGCCAAGCCGATGCATCAGCCGGACGAACTGCTGGACGGCGTGGCGCCGCTGGTCGGGCGGCGCTCCCGTCCACCAGGGGACGAGCGACTCGCCCGCCAGCGCGCTGCGGACTTCCTCGTCCAGCTTGAGTTCGAGTAGCGGGACTCGCGTCGGCCGTCCGCGCCGCAGGGCGCTCAGGAGTTGCCCAACGTCGGGCGCCGGCCGGGGCAATCGTTCCGCGCGATCAATCAAGGCCGGCCTCCCCGGCGCAGCCTGAGGTTGAACTCCAGGGCCATGTCCGCCACGTCGGTAATGGGCAGGTTGTCGTAGCCGACGACGATCGAGCGCAGCCGGTTGTGCAGCGGGCGAATCCACCGCCCGGGCAGGGCCTCGGCTCCGAGCATTGCGCCCAACACCGAACCGGCGGTCGCCCCCGTGCAGTCGGTGTCCCAGCCGCCCATTACGGTCATGCAGATCGTCCTGCCGAGGTCGAGCTTGCCGTGGAGCAGCCCCATGATGACCAGGGCCGCGTTGTTGATGGTATGCACCTGATGGTAGTGGCCGTACTTCGCGTGGATGGCGTCGCAGGTGTCGGTCCAGTCGCGGTTGGCGCGGGCCCAGCCCATCACGTCGCGGACCGCTTGCGTCAACCGTGACTCGGCGGGAATCTCCGACAGGCCGATCTCGATGACATCCATGATGTCCGTGCAGAACGGGGCGGCGGCGATCATGGCGGCGAACAGCATCTCGCCGTAGATGCCGTTCTTCACGTGCGACAAAGCGGCGTCGCGCCAGGCGTATTCGGCCGCCAACTGCGGCAGGCCGGCGGCACAGTAGCCGAAGCCGTCGGCCCGAATCTGGGCCCCGATCCACTCGCGGTAGGGGTTGCGGTAGATCGGTGCCTGCTCGATCGGCAGGCTGGCGATCAGGTTGCGATAGGCGGCCCGCTCGGCGGTGTAGACCTGGTGATACGGCAATCGCCGCAGCCACTCGCTCGCGACATCGCGGGTGTTGAAGCGCGGGCCGTGGGTCCGCAGGTAATGGACGCCGAGGATGGTGTAGTCGATGTCATCGTCGCGCTCCATGCAGGTGAAGTTGCCGCGGGTGCAGTACTTTAGGCCGAACGGATGCCGGAACTGCTTCGTCCGGCGGACGGTCGACTCCGGGAAGTAGTCGTTGAGCGGGAACTCGCCGTCTTTTACCAGCACGGAGCGGATCACCTCGCGGGACCAGCCCTCGACGGGCTTGCCGAGCATGCAGCCCACGCAGCGAGCCAGCATCGCCCCGCGCAGCCGATCGCGGAGTTGGTTCTTCGATAACCGCGAACGCATCCGTCGCGGCCCCTGGGGCCGGCGGGCACGGATGCCGGGCAGGTCGCTCGGCTCGGCCGCATCTAGCCGCGGGGCCGGCTTGAGCGACATCAGGCGGTCGTAGACCGCTTGCAGCCGATCGGGGTCTTTGCCGGCCCGGCGAACGAGGGACGTGATGGCGTCGACGTGACAGCCTTCCTCCCGGCGTTGAGCGATCTCGGCCCGCAAGAGCTGGATGAGGTCCTCGGGACTGAACACGACGAACACCTCCTCTCGTCATTTGCCGGCAACGATCTCGGCCAGGGCCGATCGGATCGCGCAGATGCCGGCCACGTCCGCGGTGATGAACGGCGGACGGACGTACGGCGGGAATCCGGGAATCCGGCCGCCCAGGGCCGCTTTGGTCAGCGGCAGAGAGTTGACCGGGACGTGCTCTCGGAAATCCGTCCATGCATCGAGTTGTCTCTGGGCGCTGCCGGCGGCATCCAGGTCGCCCGCTTTCCATCGGGTCTGGACGTCGACGAGGAATTCCGGCACCGCGCTGCCGCAGCCGGTGACCGAACCATCCAGCCCACGTTTCAGCACCTCCAGAGCCATGCGATCACTGCCGACGAACACTTGCAGTTGCGGGCATGCCCGCTTGTAGTCCTGCGACAGTTGCAGCCGGCCGCCGGAATCCTTTATGCCGGCCAGGCAGTCAACCTGGGCCGCGAGTTGCCAGAACATGTCGGTGCTGATCTCGGACTGCGTGTGCTCCGGGAAGTTGTACAGATAGGCCGGCAGATCGCAGCCGTCGAGGATCGCTCGTATGAAGGCCAGGTTGCCCGGCGGGTCGACGTTTGCGTAGTAGAACGGCGGCAGTAGCAGCACCGCATCGGCGTATTCGCGGGAGTGGTCCAGGAGCGTCCGGGAGTCTTGGACGCAGCATGAACTGATATGGCTGACGATCGTGCCGTCGAACGCGCGGCGGCAGCATTCCAGCACCGCCATTCGCTCCGGCAGGGTGAGCGAGGCGAACTCGCCGGTCGTGCCGTTGACCACGAGGGTGCGAACGCCATGCCCGGCCAAGAATTGGAGGTAGTCCACCAGGGCGGAGTCATCGACCTCACCGGCAGCGTCGAACGGTGTGACGACTGCGAAGACGGGCCCTTCGATCCCCATCGGCTGCTCCTGGACAGACCGGGTCGACAGATCGCGGCTACAGGATGCCATCAACCGACCGCCGCCACAAGTCCAGGCGAGGTAGTGCCTGGCGGACGCGCCAGCGTCGGGTTATAGTGGGTTTCCCGACTACCCCAGAGGTGGCCTCGACATGCGTTTGACACTCAAACCTGCCGTGTGCGCGGTGCTCGTTCTTGCCGGTTTGTCGGCACGGCTGAGTGTCTGTCGCGCTGCGACAGACGCCGACGCGCCGAAGCGCCCGAACATCCTGTTCATCTTTACCGACGACCAGAGCTGGAATACGTTGAGTTGTTATCAGGGTCGCAGTTGGGTGCGGACACCGAACATCGACCGGCTGGCCGAGATGGGCACGCGGTTCACGTATGCCTACGGGGGCGCGTGGTGCTCGCCGAGCCGGGCGTGCGTGCTGACCGGGCTGCTTCCGCACGGGATTCAGGGGCTGCGACTCACCGCTGTGTTGAAGGGCGAGTACGACCCGGCGGTGTGCCGGTTCTGGCCGGCTGAGCTTCGCAAGGCGGGCTACGAGACGGCGATGATCGGCAAGTGGCACGTGGGGTCCGACAGCGGCCACGGCCGCGATTGGGACCACTCGGTGGTGTGGGACCAGAAGGATATCCGCGGCGATTGGTACAACGATCAGATCCTCAGTATCGACGGCGCTCCCAAGCGGGTCGTGCCCGGTTACTCGACGGACAACTACACGCGCTTCGCCGTGGACTTCATCCAGCGCGATCACGCCAAGCCGTGGCTGTTGTGGCTGTGCTACAACGCCCCGCACCTGCCGAACACCGTGCACGCGCGGCATCGAACGCGCTACGAGGACGTGGAGGTGCCGGTCCCGTCAGACATCTTCGGGCCAAGGCCCGCCAAACCTGGGTACATGCGCGACTTCACCCAGTGGGAGCGGCCGGGTCCGGGTGAGCACACACCGATCCATCGCGGCCAGACGCTGCCGGAGTACGTCCGGGATGTCAGTCGCTTGGTCTGTGCCCTCGATGAAGGCGTCGGCCGGCTCCTCGAGGCGCTGGACCGCACCGGACAACTGGCCAACACAATGATCGTCTACACATCCGACCAGGGATTCGCGATTGGCGAGCGCGGTTTTTGCTGGAAGGTCGGTCCCTACGAGGCGTGCATGCGCGCCCCGATGATCGTGAGCCTTCCGGGCGTTGTCGCCAAGGGTGCCGTCTGCGATCATCCGGTCGGTGTGGTCGACCTGCCCCCGACGTTCTTCGCGCTGGCGGGCGCACCGACTCCGTGGGCCATGCACG
>JACQVT010000271.1 GCA_016209665.1 Planctomycetota bacterium
AACGGCCGTCGCTTATTCTGGGACTAGTAGGGCAGTCCTCATCCTGTAGCTCCTTCTGTAAACTTGTGAGACCGGTCACCATTCGAGCACGTAAGCGAAGAGCAGTGGTGCTACAATCGTTGCATCTGATTCGATCATGAAGCGAGCCGAGTGCGCACCAATCTTGCCCCATGTTATCTTTTCAGTTGGCGGAGCACCACTATATGAGCCATAACTGGTGGTACTGTCCCCCACTTGGCAGAAGTAACTCCAGAGCGGCACTCCTCGCGAGCCCAACTCCTCCCTTAGGACCGGGACCGCACACACGCTGAAGTCCCCCGAAATGCCGCCGCCAAGTTGTAGGAAGCCCATCGGGCCGGTAGCGGACTGTCTCCGGTACCAATCTACGAGGGTAACCATGTATTCAATCCCGGTGCGAATAGTTGTCGGGTTGCGCACGTGGCCGCGCAAGACATCAGCGGCGTAGAGGTTACCAAGACTCGAGTCCTCCCAGCCGGGAACGAAAAGGGGGATGTCGAACTCTGCCGCAGCCGCTAGCCACGAGTTGCGCAGATTCTCGGGTGGGAAGATGAGGGTACCATCTTGGATCAAACGAAAGAATACTTGATGCGGAAACACTCGCTCCCCAGCACTGTCGATGGCCCGCCACATCTGGGCTGCAAGATCGCCGGTGCGACCAATTGCCTGCTTTTCCGGAACGCAGGTATCTGTGATGCGGTTCAATCCTCGGTGATAGAACTCCACCTCGTGGCTTGGCGTTAGCTCTCTGTAGTGAGGAACGTCGACGAAGTGCTGCGACGCAATAAGTCGATAGAAATCCTCTTCGAGGTTTGCGCCAGTACAGCTGATGGCATGGACCTTACGCTGCCTTATCATCTGGGCTAAAGAGCGACCGATTTCTGCTGTGCTCAAAGCACCTCCCATTGCCAGAAGAACCTGTCCGGCCGAGCGAATGTGCGATCGATATGAGGCTGCCGAAAGTAACAGTTCCCGAGCATTGAAATGACGGAAGTGCTCGGTCATAAACTCGGATACATTCACTTGCGGACCCTCGTCCAGAGCCGGCGCGATCGCCTCCGCGAACTTCCGCAATATTCTGTACTCAGGTGTACAATACTATACGAAAAGCGGTGCTCCCCGGCAAGCATTCCTGCGGCTGGCTGGGTGAGCCTGATGCCCAAGGAAGCAGTGGAAGGTCCTCTGACTCAGGCTGGTCGGGAGCGGGGCAGAGTTCTCGGTGGCGGATTTGCGCCACATCGATTCTCTGTGCGAGGCGACCTCTCTCCAAAGTCTCTCGATGTCGGTCGGGGTCGTCTGGTTCTGGACAAGCCCAGCCGCCCCAAAACTCGCACTGAAAGTGACGGGGCCTCCCCCGAACACGGTAGGCGTCCGCCCGACCCTATCCTGAATCTGGGGGTGCTTTGGGGCAAGATAGCTCCGTGACAAGGGGAGACGTGTGTGGGCGCGGCCCAGCCGCGGGTTAAGGAAGGGGTCGTTGTGGCAGCAGATGGTTCGGAGGCAGGGGGCGAGCGGGCGGGGTGCAGAACCCCGATCCAGGGGTTCAGGACTTAACGCGCTGGCCGTCGGTAAGGCTGTCCAGGCGGTCGTCGGCGATGGACTCGCCCGACTGGGGGCGGGCACCGGCAGGTCTTGTCGGGACGCCGGATGCGGACTTTCACGTTCGCGGTCATTCGTCGCAGATCGGGTTGGCTCCGATGGCCGGGCCGCTGTAGCAGTCCAGGAAGACCGCGAGGTCGGCCTGGTCTACGTCGACGTCGGGGTCCAGGCGGGCGTTGAAGCAGGCGGGATCGGGCGGGGGCAGGTTCAACTCGCTGAGGCAGGCCTGCATGTGGCCGAAGTCCTCGTGGTCCACGTCGCCGTCGCGGTTGAAGTCGGCGATGGAATACAGGGGCAGACCGACGGTGAGGTACACGGTGACGGCCTGGGGCGAGTTGGCGGCCAAGGGATCGCTCACCGTGACCGTGGCGGTGTAGGAGCCGCGGGACAGCGCGGCGGTCTGATAGGTGAGGGCGATCGGCGTGCCGCCGCCGGGGCCGACCTGTCCCGTGGTGGGCGAGACGGCCAGCCAGGAGGCATCGTCGGCGATGTTGTAGTTCAGCGCGGTCTGGCCGGGGTTGGACAAGGTGAAGGCGTCGGCGGGGGTGAGATTCTCCCGCTGAGGCACCTGGCGGGTGAAGGAGGGAGGCGAACACTGGATCACCGGGGCCTGGCCGACCGACGGCTGATACCCGACGCCGACGACCACGGCGAGCATGTCGATGCCGTCGATGCGGGTGTCGCCGTTGTAGAGCGTGCCGTCGGCGTAGTTGTTCTGTTCGGTGGCGTAGACGTTGAAACCGGCGCCGTCGACGGATTCGATCCGCAGGGCGTAAGTCTGGCCGGGGGTGACGGGGACGTCGTCGACGCTCCAGTTGACGGCCCCCTCGATGAACTGGCTGGAGAACATGGTGGGGGAATCGGAGCTGGGGCCGATCTGCGGGCCGAAGATGCCGCCCTGACGGATGCTGGCGCGATAGGCGAAGGTCTGGCCGCCCGCGCGGGTGGGGAACGCCGAGGCGGCGACGATCCGGTTGACGCCGGGCGGCACGACGAAGGTCTGGGAGTGGTGCGTGCTCCAGGTGGTCAGTTGCTTGCGGTCGCTGCCGGCGTCGAACCACGGGTAGGAGAAGTACTCGGCGACGCAGGTGGCAGGGTCGATGCCGGAGGCGGTGTTGAACAGGCCGGCCGTCCGGTCGTAGTGGAAGACCGGATGGAAGGGGTCGACGGTGATGGTCGCGCTGTCGCTGACGTACAGCCAGAAGTCCACGTAGGAGAAGTAGTACGTGGCGGGCCCGGGAGGGTTATACCAGTAGAAGATGGGCGTTTGGTCGGTGGGGGTCGTGCCCTCGTGGATCTGCATGTCGTAGGCGCAGTTGTCCTCGGTGAGCGTGATCCGGTGGAAGCCGTTGATGTCGGATACGCCGAAGAGGTTGGTGTCGGGTGAATAGCGGTTGGTCACGCCGATGTTGGCGGCCCGCTGGCCGTTCTGGCGGAACAGGTGGTTGATGGCCACGTGACGGTTGGCGTTCTCATGGTTGCCGAGTTGGCGGCAGTAGATGAGCTTCCAGCGGGGTCCCTGGGCCTGGGCCGTCAGGGCCGGAACGATCCCTGCCGCCAAGACGATGACACAGTGCTTCCGGAGAACGGTCAACGCCATGATTCCCTCCTTTTCGTGGTTCGCCCCGAGTTTACCGCAAATTGAGGGGAGGAACTGCTGGCCCTGCACGTGGTGCTGATGCGCGACAAGATGCGGGAGGCGTATTACGGCGTCTCGAACGAAGGGCTGCTTCGCTCCGCGCTGGCCCGGTCGCAGCACGCAGCCCGGTATGAGAACGCCGACGGCCTGAAGCAGGCCGCGTACCTGTTTCACGGCCTGCTGATGGACCACGGTTTCGTCCAAGGTAACAAGCGAACGGCCTATCTGGCTCTCGAGTGGTTTCTCCACGTCAACGGGCCGGGAAGCCTCCAGACCGCTGATGAAAACATCATCGCCATGTGCTTCGCGGCCGAGAACGAGAAGTGGACGGTGGAGCAGGTTGCCCAGTGGTTGCGGGAGCGGGTGAAGTAGGGTGGCCGGATGCGGGACAGAGCCTGTAGTCTGTAGTTCGTAGTTTGTTGATCGGCAAGCGGCTTGCGACGTGCGAAGAGCAAACGGCAACAGACAGTCGATACAGGCCGTCCGATTCCGGTTCTTGTTGAACCGCCGAGACGCCGAGGCCGCCAAGAAGACGATCGGGCCTCGGGAGGGCCAAGAGGCGACCTCCAGTCTCACGACGCCAGGCGTCTGTGGGGGACTAGGCTGTGTCAAAGTGGGCGGCACTGATTTATGCTGCTCTCGCCCTTTTTTCGCGGGCGGCCGGGGTTTCGGAGAGCAATCGTCAGCCCCAGACGTCCGGCGGTGCGTTGGACCCACGGGCTGCTCGCCCCACGCACCCGTTTTCAATGGCTCTGGCCGTGCGAGGCATGGCGGCATGTGCACCAGAACTCGCGGCACCGGCCAACAATCAGTGATGTCCCCTTTTACAGGATCGGTCGGCCGGCGTGGTCGGTCAGGAGGGTGAGGAGGATCTCGGTGGCGCGGTCGAGCTGGTCGAGATCGACGAACTCGTCGGCGGTGTGGGCCTGGGCGATGTCGCCGGGGCCGAAGAGCACGGCGTCGATGCCGGCCTGGTCGAACGGGCCGGTGTCGGCGAAGTAGTTGACGCCCAGTGGCGCCGTCTGGCCGCTGGCTTGGCGGCACAGGTCGAGGAGCTTGCAGCAGATCGGCCGGTCCGGCGGGCAGTTGAGCGGCGGGTAGGTCTCTTGCCGGACGATGGCAAAGCCGTCCGCGCTGCCGAGGTGCTCGGCCAACATGCGACTAAAGTCCGCGACGACGACGTCGGTCGCCTCGCCGGGAACGAACCGGCCGTCGATCTGGGCCCGGCAGACGGCGGGGATGATGTTGACCTTGCTGCCGCCCTCGATGATTGTGACCGACATCGTGGACGTACCGAGCAGCGGATGGCGGGTGCGGCGGATGCGCTCCTGCCAGGGGCCGTGCACGAACTGCACGACGCGGGCCATCATGTCGATCGCGTTGACGCCAAGCTCAGGGTAGGAGGCGTGGCAGGGCTTGCCCCGCGTCTCGACGGTCAGCCACAGCGGCCCCTTGTGCGAGGCCACCACCTGGCAGCACGTCGGCTCGCCCACGATGGCGGCGTCGGTGCGGAAACCGGTCTGCATCAGGGCGGTTGCGCCCTGGCAGCCCGTCTCCTCGCTGACCGTGGCGACGAAATAGACCCGCTCGGCGGGCAGAGCATCCTCCCGGCGGGCGATGGCGAGGGCGGTCAGGAACGTCGCCAGCGAGCCCTTGGTGTCGCACGCGCCGCGGCCATACGCCCGGCCATCGCGGAACGCCACCTCGAACGGCTCGACGGTCATGCCCTCGACGGTCACGGTGTCCATGTGGGCGCTGATCATCAGGCTGCCGGCGCCGGCGTCGCCTTGGTCGGGCCAGTGGCCGATGAGGTTCGGCCGGCCGGGTTGGAACTCGCGGACCTCGACCGCCATGCCCAGCGACCGCATGTGCTCGGCCACGAACGCCGCGATCCGCTCCTCGGCCCGATCGCGGTTGGCCTCCTCGAGGTTGCGGTTGACGCTGTCGATGGAGACGAGCTTCGCCAGCAGGTCGCGCAGTTGCTGTTGCTCACCGGTGGTCAGTCTTCGCATGGATCCTCACCCATCGTAACCGGCAGGAACCGCAGGTCGTCCGTGGCCAAGTCCAGCAGGGCCACGGTATGGACCGCGGCCCGGTGCAGCGCTCCAGGGTTGATCACCCGCGTCGCAGCGGCGCGACGGTCGCTCCGGCGATGCGTGTGGCCGTGCAGCACGTAATCGAACGTGCCCGCGCGGATGGCCCTGTTCATGGCGGGCTCGTGGCCATGATAGACCGCGATCCGCTTGCCGGCGAGTTGGAGTTCCAGCGGACCATCCGGCCAGGGCAAGCCCAGGGCCTCAACCTGCGACCGCCACGCTGGCCGCGGGAAATCGGTGTTGCCCCAGACGAACCAGCACCGACGACCGGCGAGTTCCTCGAGCACCTCGGGGCCGCCCACGTCGCCGCAGTGGATGAACGCCTCAGCACCGGCGGCATCGAGCACCCGGAGGGCGTCGCGCACCCGCTGCCCCCGCCCGTGGCTGTCGGCCATGACTCCGATTCTCATTGTTGTCCCAGAGTAAAGGTCACGTGGCCCGGTCGCGTGCGGCAGAGCCGATTCGGATCCGCGAGTCAGCTCCTGGATCGAATCATCGGCTCCCCCAG
>JACQVT010000272.1 GCA_016209665.1 Planctomycetota bacterium
GCCGCCATCGACGCGGCCTGGAAACGCACGGACGTACCGTATTTCCCTCCAAGCTGGGAGAAGGCCGGCACGCACTGGGGCAACACCGAGACGCTATGGCCGACGCCGCTGTTCGCTCTGGACGACCCGCGGGTGACGGCGCTGGACCGCGAGGTCCGCGAGCATCACGGCGGCGGGTTCTGCGAAGGTACGATCCGCTGGACGGGAATGCCGGACGTGATCCACCCCTACATGTCGGCGTATACCACGATGGCCTCGCTGGTGCGGGGCGATTCCGAGCAGGTGGTCGAGGACTTTTACTGGTACCTGCTGCACTCGACGGCGACGCACGCGTTTCCCGAGGGCATTTACTTCAAGAAGAAGGAGGCCTGGAACCACACCATCCCCCACGTGACGGGGGCGTGCAATTACGCGATCCTTCTGCGGCATATGTTGGTGCACGAGCAGGGTGATGAACTGCACCTGCTCACCGCCGTGCCCGACTGGTGGCTGGAGTGGGGCAGCATGACCGCGGTCGAGAACATCCCGACGCACTTCGGAAAGCTCAGCCTGCACGTGACCGGCCAGTCGGGTGGTGTCTGGGTCGGGTTCGACCCGCCGACGGAACGGCCGCCTCGCCGCGTCGTGCTGCATCTGCCGAGTTCTCGCAAGCTGGCCGAGCCGGTTCCAGGCGTCGAGGTCGTTCGCCGGCCGCCCCAGAAGAAACGGTGGGATTTCGAGACGGTCGTCCGCATGTACGAATCGCGATGAATCATCGCCGGGATGGGCACCCACGGGTCACGGCCCGTGGGCTCGAATCCTTCATCTCTCATCCCTTCCTCATCTTCTTCGGTGAGACGCGGACGGGATACTTCGTCTGTGTCTTCCAGGCCGGTCGGGACCGCCGGATGTCATAGATGATCCAACCGGTGCACAAGACGGCCAAGCCGACGCCCATCAGGCCGAACAGCAGCAGCAAGGCGCCCAGCCGCTGGGCGGCGAGGGCCTTGGAACTGGCTGGCTGGTCTCGGCCAGCGGGAGGGTGGTGAGGCTCGCCGTCGGGTGGAGGGTGGTCCGCCGGGGCCGCGGCGGTGGCGGTGGCGGTCGCGGGGCGCGTCTCGGCGGCCGCCGCCTTCTCCGCGGAGGCCACGAGGACCCGGCTCAGCACGATCAGCCCCACGCCGACCACCAGGGCCCCCGCCGCGATGCCCGCTGCTTTGGCCCGCACACGCCCCCTGCTGTCTTTGTCGTGCTTCATGTCGATGAATCCCCGGAGTTCTCAAGGTCCAGGACCATCGCGATCTCGTCGCAGTGCTCCTGCAAGGGGCAGCGAACGCAGTCAGTCCAGACCTTGTGCGGCAACGTTTCCTTGGCCACGACGCGAAACCCGAGCTTGTCGAAGAACGGCCGCTCGCGGGTCAGGGCGAACACCCGGGCCAGACCGAGGCGGCGTGCCTCGTCCAGGGTCGCCCGGACCAGTTGGCGGCCGATGCCCCGGCCGCGATGCTCCTCGTCGACGGCCAGGCTCTTGATCTCGGCCAGGTCGCGCCAGACGAGTTCGAGGGCGACGCAACCCAGCACCCGCGGCCCGCCGCCGGTAGCCTCCACGCAGACGAAGAAGTCCCGCAGGTGCTCGTACAGGTCGGCGTGCGACCGGAACAACATGCGGTTCAGTTCAGCATGGTGGGTGATCAGCCGATGCATCTCGGGGACATCGGCCATGATCGCGTTGCGGATCAAACCAGCTCTCCACGGGGCTTCGTTCGCCGCCGAGGCGCCATCCCCAACGTCAAATTGTATCTTCAGGCCGCGTCCGCGTCACGCCAGCGCCATGCGCGTGCCCGGCGACCCCCGAACGATGGATCGGATGGCGGCACGTCGCGAACGCCAACGTCCGGTTTCTCGACTCGCACGTCGAGTCCGTCAGCAAGCCCAGGCTGAGGAAGCCCGCAGTCGACCGGCCCAACTCGTTGTGGCACCCGGCCCGGGCGACGAATTGGACCCCGCCGGAGTTCTACTGAGCGTGACGGTTCTACGCGCCTGGATGGCTCATTCGAAGTGACGAATCACGAAATCCGAATGTCTAAGGAAGGCCGAAGCTCGAAGCCCGAAGAGGTGGGCGCCCGCCGTGCGTCCTTGATTCGGCTTTGGGCATTCGTCATTCTTTAAACATTGGTCATTAGTCATTCGTCATTTGCGTCGAAGGCAGGTCCCCGCTTCGCTCCGACCGCGTCCTACTGCTGCGTCAGTCGCCCTGAGGCAATCGGATGGTGAAGGTGGTGCCGACGTTGAGTTGACTGGCCACGGTGATCGTGCCGTGGAGTTCCTCGATCATGTCGCGGCAGATGGCCAGGCCCAGGCCCAGGCCGCGGCGGTCGGGCCGCTCCGCGCCGCCCTTGGTGGTGAAGAAGGGCTCGAAGACGCGGTCGAGATTCTCCGGCGAGATGCCGCAGCCGGTATCGCGAACGTTGATCTCGACCTCACCGTCGCGGGCGGCGGCGTCGACGGTCAGCCGGCCCCGCCGGCCGAGCATCGCCTGGCGGGCGTTGATCACCAGGTTGAACAGCACTTGCAGCAGGGCGCCCTCGTTGGCCCGCACGGCCAGGGCCGGGTCGATTTGAACCTGAACCGCGATGTTGTCCTTGCCCAGGTCCCGGCACAAACAGTCGATCGCGCTCTCGACGGTCTTGGCGAGGTTGACCGACCGGACGGCGTTGTCGGACTGCTTGGCCAGACCGATGACGCGATCGGACAGGGTCCGCATGATGGCCACCTGGCTGAGGGTCTTATCCAGGGCCTTGCGCATGAGCGGCACGTCGTTGGCGTCGAGGGCCTGTCGTGCGTAGGCGACGATGGGCGTGAACAGGTTGTTGAACTCGTGGGCGATGATGGCGGCGGTCGCCCCGAGGCTGGCGAGCTTCTGGGCCTGTCGCAACTGGGCGTGGAGCTGCTCGAACCGCTCGGCCAGCCGATCGAGTTCGGTTTGCAGTCGTTCGTCGTGCGGCGTTAGAGTAGGGGCGTCCGGGAGCAGCGCCGCCGTCAGCGCGTCGTGTGGCGGCGGTGCCGCCGTCGCGGCGCCATCGGGCTCGCGGCGGGGCGGAATGCGGATGGGCGTCCTGGGACGGCTGTCGGCCATGAGTGCTCCGGTTATGGGCACAGCGATACCTGCTTGCAGTATCGGCAGCGCTCGCGAAAGGACTTGAGGGGGTTTGCGATGGACCTGGGCAGCCGCTTGGAAGTGCTGCTGACGTTGGCCGAACAGATCGGCATCGACGTGCGGGCCGAGCCGATGGGCGGCGAGGGCGGCGGTATGTGCATGTTGAAGGGACGGCGCGTGCTGTTCGTCGACACCGCGGCTGACCTGCCGACACGCTACGAGCGGACGCTGGCCGGTATGGCCGGCCTGAGCGAATGGGAGGACCGCTTCATCGTGCCCGAGGTCCGTGGCGACCTGGAACGGCAGCGCGGGACGACGCCGAGGAGCGGTGCGGGATGATGAGTTGGGTGGCTACTGCGGTCCTCGCCGCTTCGATCGCGGCCGGTGCCGAGCGCGATTGGACGCCCGAGGTGTTCGACTACGATCGGCCCGCGCGGCTCGAGGTCGCGGACAAGGGTGAGCCGAAGGGCAAGCTGCCGGATACGCGCCAGCGGGAACTGGTGTTCCGAAACCTGCGGGATGAGGAGGTGCCGGTGCTGGTCACGCTGCCGCCGCGGGGCAAGGGGCCGTGGCCGGCCGTGCTGCTGCTCCACGCCCTGGGCAGCGACCGACAATACATCAGCCGCGACCTGGGCCGGGCACTGACGGCCAGGGGCTTCGCCTGCGTGGCCCTCGACCTGCCCAACCACGGCGACCGCAAGGGCAAACCCCAGGAGCTGTTCGTCGACGGCGACCCGGACAAGACCTACAGGAACATCGTCGGCGCGGTTATGGACATCCGCCAGACGGTCGACTTGATCAAGGAGCGCAAGGATTTCGATTCCGACAAGGGCGTGCCCATCATCGGGTACTCGCTGGGGGCGTGGTGGGGCGTGTTGGCCGGGTCGGCCGACCGGCGGGTGTCGGCCCTGGTGCTCCAAGGCTCCGGTGCCGGGGAAGGAGTGACCGCCAACACCTCCGGGCAAAGCGGACGGCCCAGCGGCGACCGGACGTTCCTGCTGCGCTATCCCACGGTCCGAGTCGAGACGGCAATCTCGTCGTTCGCCCCGAGGCCCCTGCTGATGCAGAACGGACGGGCGGACCCGTACATTTCCCAGGAGCACGCGCGGAACCTGTATCGCCTGGCCCAGCCGCCCAAGGAACTCAAGTGGTACGACGCCGGCCACCTCCTGCCCGAAAAGGCGGCGACCGACGCGGCGGAATGGCTGAAGAAACAGCGGTGAGACAAGAGATGATCGGCCGCTGTCGGTGCAGCGGATGATGTGGCAGGCTGGACACGGAATGGTGGCACTTCGACGCCGTCGGGTGGGAGCGGTATCCGGTGATGGACGTGCCGTTGACCGAAGCGCACCGAAGAAGGCGGGCAGGGATGCCCGCCCCCCA
>JACQVT010000273.1 GCA_016209665.1 Planctomycetota bacterium
GCCCCGCCGGCGCGGCCACGCTGGAATCGGCCACGCTCCTGGCCCGGGCGGCGGCTCAGTACAACAACCGCGAATTCGATGAGTGTGCCAAGACACTCACCGACCTTCTGGCCGCAGAGCCCCAGGACCTCGCCGCCAGGTTCCTGCGAGCGCTGGCCTACGGGCAGTTGGCCTGCGACGCGGAGGTCCGCAGAGCGGGAAGTCTGGCGGCTGCGGAGGAGGTGGAGGCGAAGTCCAAGGACCAGGTGGACGCGGCCAAGGCCGAAGCGCTGGCCGCGGGTGAGCAGGCGTTCGCGGCTTATGAGAAGATGCACGCGGACCTCGAGGTGGTCTTGCAGCATCTCGACAGCCATACCAGTATCGCCCGACTGCTCGACGGCGTCGTGCTGACGAAGCTGGCGAGTCCGCCCGGGGGCGATCGCGCGGTGGCCTGGGCGCGGCGGCTTCACGAGGCCCGGCGAATGCTCGAGGCCTATCTTCGGCCGCCGCCCGGCAGCGGGTTGACCAGCCCCACCGGCCTCAACCGCGTGCGGGCGGAGTTCTTCCTGGCCGTCGTGCAGTATCGCCTGGCCTTGGCTCCGAGTGAGGAGGAGGGCAAGTACGACCTGGCCGACCGCGGTGCGTTGGACCGATCGTACACCCGGATGTTGTCGCTTTCGGAGCCCAAGCGATTGCAGACGCTCCTGCCCGCCGACCTGCCCCATCGGGACCGCGAGGTCCAACAGTGGTTGAGCTACCCCGACTTGTACCTGGGCCTGATCCGTACCCGCCAGGGAAGCGACGAGGCCCAGCGCCAGAATGCCGCGGGGGCGGCCGAGTTCTGGCAGGACGCCCTGTCCCGCTTCGACCAGGCGGTCAAGCATGATACCTATCAGGGCGTGTCGCAGAGCGAGGGCATGATTCCCGAGATTGTCGAGAGGCAGCGCGACCAGATCGACAAGGCCCTCGACACCGTTGCCAGGCAGCCTCGGGAGCCTCGGGACCTGCAGATCCTGTGGCGCAGCGGCTTCGAGTATGACACCAACGTGCTCCTGTTGGGGCATCAGACACCGTCGCCGCCGTACATCGGCCGGCATCGGGACGTGGCCTTCGGAACCGCGCTCTACCTGGACTATCATCTTGACCTGGGCCGGGTGGACCCCAGCCTCGACAAGTGGGCGGTCGGCCTGGCCGGCCGGTCCGCGGCCAACTGGCACGGCGACATCAGCGAGTACAACGAGCAGGACTACGGAGGCAGCGCCGCGATCCAGTATCGCATGCTCGACCGCCAGGGGGCCGACGGCCCGTTGTATTTCGCCGTGCAGTACGACTACGACTACTTCATGCTCGGCAACAACGGCTTTCTCCGCACCAACACGGTCACCGGGCGCTTCATGTACTACACTCTGAATGAGCGGGGCCTCACCAGCGTGGGCTTCCGCTACGAGGACCGCAACTACCTCGAGAAGCTCAGGGACAAGCGGTTCGACCGCGACGGCAATTATTTCGCGTTCAACGTGGGTCAGTCGCTGCACCTTGTGGACATGAGCGACCTCTACGAGAAGCTGAACATCCCGGTGTGGGGCCTCACCGGCGATCCGACGACCGACGCGGTCGAGTACAAGCGCTGGCTGCGGCCGTTCATCGGGTTCGAGTACGGCTGGGACTCGACCAAGGGGTGGGAGTTCGATCAACGCCGGTACCTGCTCCTGGCCGGGGTGGATGTCCCCCTGCCCGCGGGGCTGATGCTGAACTTCTACGCGGACTGGGAGTGGCAGGATTACCTGAACCACAGCCTGGTCGATTTTCATCGCCGCGGCCGCCGCGATCTGGTCCAGCGGTACGCGGTCGGACTCGAGCGGCGGTTCGTGCTGGCTCCGGGCAAGCCGACCAGCCGGGACCGGTTCACGCCCGACCGGCTGGTCATGATCGTGCGTGGTGACATGCGGTTCACCGACGACGACAGCAACGTGAAAGACCGCCTGGGCGAATACATTTTCTCGTATGACCGGGCCATTTACGGGCTGAGCGTGGCTTTTTTGTTCAACTGAGCCCTCGGGCTTTGGGAGTGTTCGATGCGTCGAATATGGGTTTCTGCGCTGGCGCTGGTGGTGGTGGGGGCGGCTCCGGCGGCGGCGGAGCCGATGCAGGGGCAGTGTCTGATGGCCACGCCCGCGGGGGTGGGCCAGATTACGGACAGCTCGGGGACGAGGCCTCTGGAGCCGCGCAGCGAGCTACAGAGCGGGATGAAGATCGACACGGCCGGCGGGCAGGCCTGGCTGTACCTCGCTACCGCCAATGAGTCCGGCGAAGCGACGGTGTGGATGCGGCCTGACAGCTCGATGGCGATCGAATCGGGCACGGACGGTTACCGGCAACTGCGGTTGCTCGGCGGCGACGTGCTGGTGCGGTATGCGGCCGCGGACGGTAGGCCTTTGGTGCTGGCGGCGGACGATTCGTGGGTCAGGCTGGACGGCGGACTCCTTTGGGGCCGCGTTACCGCCGCCGGGGCGACCTGGGAGCTGGCGGACGGCGAGGCCACCCGCTTCGATGGAAAGCTGCCGGCGGCCGGGCCGCTGCCCGCGACGGGCGGTGAGGCTCTGGTTGTCGATCCGGCGGCGAGGGAGCGGGCAACGGATCTTCAGCGGGCCTTGTCGTACGCCATGGTGGCGGACGCCTCGGCCAAATGGCTGGTTCGGGCCGAGCGCGGTGACCTGACGCCGACGCCCAAAGGCGAGGTGACTGAGGCCGCGGTCAGCCAGTTCGTGGTCGAGGTGGCCCCGATCGTCACGCCGGTGCTCCCGTCGGTGGCCATCGCCGCCACGGTGGTTTCGAGCACGGCGGGCGTGGGCCTGAACCAGGCCGAGAGCCTGCTCGCCACCGGCAACCCGGCGTCGGTGGTCGTGGGCGCCCGGCTGGAGCGGACGCGGGTGGTCGGAAGCCCCGGAACGGCCGAGTCCGGCGGCCTGCGATTCAATTCGCAGGCCCGCGGGCCGTTGCGGATCAACCTCCGTTGAGGTCGCGGATCGCAGAGGCGACGTGGCGACCGCGGCTGGGCGAGACGCCGGAATAACGGACCGCCGGAGGGGCGGCCGAGGGATTGGGATTGCAGGGCCACAAGACTGTCGCGATCGGGCTGAGCCCGACCGCGACGTAACGGCCGGAGGGCCGGCCTGGAGGTCAACCGTGATCAATCGAACACTTCGCATCGTGGCGTGGACCGTTGGACTGGCTCTTCTGGCGGGCGGCAGTTGCCCGTCCCCGACGACGGAGACTCCGTCGGGGGATCCGACGACTCCCGGAGGCATCGGCCAGCAGCAGCAGACCATCGGCGTCATCGTGACCAACCGCACGTTGGTGGTGGCGAACGATTTCACGCAGAACACCGCCACGCTGACGTTGACCACGTTCCCCAGCACGGCGGCCGCCAACGCGACCTGGGCCGCGGTGCTCGTGGAAACGGGGGACGCGATCACCACGACCGCGGGCGCGACCGGGCAACTCAGCGCCGACACGGGGGCGACGATCACCTATACCGCCCCCGACAACTACGCGCAGGATCCCGGCGACGACGGCCGTTTCGAGCTGCGGTTCACCGCGACGTTCGACTCGCAGACCACGTCCATCACGATCTTCGCTCAGAACCGACCCAGCGCCGCCGCTGGAAGCAGCCTGGTCATCGATCCGGCAAGCCTGGTCGTGGGCGGAAACGAGGGCGGCACCGTTACCTACCGGGTGACGCTGGCTTCCGAGCCCACCGCGGTGGTTACCGTCAACATCCTGCCCGACACGACGAACGGCTTTATCACCGCAGCGCCGGCGTTCCTGACGTTCACCAGCGGGAACTTCAACGTACAGCAGACGGTCACGGTGACGCTTGTGGACGACAACTTCGCGGATGGGGCGCATTCGGCTACCGTCGCCCATACGCTGGTGAGCGACGATCCGGCGTTCAACAACGTGTTGGCCCCGACGGTGACGGTCAACATCGCCGACAACGACGACCCCTGTGTGAACCTGGACCCGCCGGCTCCCGCCGCCCTCGCCGAGAGCGCGGGGACTTCCAGCACCATCACCGCGAACCTGGTCGACAGCGTGACGGCCGCAGACCTGCGGATGCGGACGCCGCTCTCGGTGCATCTGGGCTTCACGGGCACGGCGGAGTTCGGCACGGACTACTTCGTCAGCGCCGGCTCCATCACGATTCCGGCCGGAGCCTCCTCGGGCACCATGACCGTCACGCCGATCGACGACCCCTACCGCGAGGCCGACGAAACGGTCATTGTCACCATCAACTCGGCGGAGGGTGCCGACATCTGCACCCCGCCGCAGACCCGCACGGTGACCATCACCGACGACGCGGGCGACCTGACGCCCGTGATCTCGATCACGCCGGCCGAGGTCGTGGAGGGCAACCCCCCCAGCACGACCGTCGCGGTCTTCAACGTGCTGCTCACGGCCCCCAGCGAGCAGACGGTGTCGGTGAGCTTCGCCACCTCCGACCTGACCGCCACTGCGGGGGCGGACTATGTGGCCATCCCCCTGACCGTGCTGACGTTCCTGCCCGGCCAGGTCAAGCAGACCATCGACGTGACGGTCAACGGCGACACCGTGCCCGAGAACGACGAGAAGTTCCTGGTCACGCTGTCGGCCCCGACGAACGCCACCCTGGCCGCCAACGCCGTCGGGATCGGCACGATCCTCGACGACGACGCGCTGCCGACGGTGACCTTGTCGCTGCTGGGCTCGCCGTTCGCGGAGACGGGCGGCTCGGCCACGCTGACGGCCACGGCCTCGACCCTCTCGGACCGCGACGTGATCGTGGACTTGGATTTCCTGGGCAGCGCCACCTTCAACACCGACTACACGGTCAGCGCCAAGCGGATCGTGATCCCGGCCGGCAGCCTGAGTGCCTCCATCACCATCACCGCCTCGGCCGACACGTGTGACGAGCCGGACGAGACGATCGTGGTGGGCATCAGCGCTCTCGTCAACGCGACGTTGGGGGCCACGGTGACGCAGACGGCGACGATCACCGACGACGATGCGCCGCCGACGGTGACGCTGGCCCCGGCTCCGACCAGCCCGATCGGCGAGAGCGGGGCTCCCACGTCCACGCTCGTCACCGCCACCTTGTCAGCGGCCTCGTGCCAGGACGTGCTGGTGAACCTCGGGTTCACGGGCACGGCCGACCTGAACCGCGACTACTCGGCCAGTGCCTCGCAGATCGTCATCCCGGCCGGGAGCGTGTCAGGTACCATCACGCTTGCGTCGGTGAACGACAATGAGACGGAAGGCCCCGAGACGGCGACGGTAACCATCGC
>JACQVT010000028.1 GCA_016209665.1 Planctomycetota bacterium
CGAAACGGCTGAAACGGTGAGGCCTTGAGATGCTGTTCGATCTGCTCAGCGGTCATACATCACTCCATCCGACCGTATTCTATCCAGGTCTGACGTGGTGATCAAGCGCACCCGGAAAACCGCGGTGCGCTGCCGCTTTCGTGTGCCTCGTGCCCTTCGTGATGAACTCGCTGTTGCTGCCCATCCGCGTGTTTTGCGTGATCTGCGGGCAGAACCCAGAGGCACCGACCGCTGATGCACGCCGACCAATACAGATGAAGTGCCGACCGGCATAAGCACGAGTCTCGGGTCTGGGTTGTTCGACAGAGCGCCGCCTTCGGCGACAAGCAATGAATTGAACCGCCAAGGCGCGGAGAACGCGGAGACGAGAATGCGGCCAACGGGAGAGAGTCGATTCCCGAGCTGGCCGCAGATGTCGCCGATTCGCGCGGATCGGGGGACGTGTGGGCAGGCATCCTCGGTCGCCGGAGCCTGGCGGGGGAACGAAGAAGGCGGGCAGGAATTGTCGCCCTGGCGATGATGCCCACGTTCGGAAGAAAAGCGGGCAGGGATGCCCGTGCCGAAGAGGTGATGAAGAAGGCGGGCAGGGATGCCCGCCCCCCACAGAGGCGTCCCGGCGCGGACGGGTGTTCCACGGGACGGTGTGGATCGGGTTCGTTTCGTCATTTCGTGGATGTTACGGAAGAGGGGCCTCGCCGGCTCGAAACCGCGTTTTCGGTCCCGCCGGGGGCATTTTGGGTCTGCGAAAGACCCAGCTCGTTTGGCTTCGCCGGCGGCATGAGCACTTCGCCTCGGCATACCGGCCCTGGCCGGCATGGACTATTCGGATGGGAAAGAGCTATATCGATAACACTGACGGTGAGCCGGGGCGGGAGTGAACAAGGGGCAGCAGGCTTGCCTTGAAGCTCGGTCGGTTTGAAGATAGCTTTATCTCGCAGCCCCAGCGGGAGGCACTCGCATGAACGGGCGGGTCGTGCTCGTCGGTCCCGAGGAAGAAGAGAACCTGAGCCTGCGGTACCTCACCGCGGCCCTGGAACGGGCCGGCTTTGTTGCGTGCATCCTCCCGTTCAACTCGGGCGACGATCTGCCCCGCGTCCTGGGCGCCGTCGTCGATCGGCGCGCCCCGCCGATCCTGGTGGGCGTTTCGCTGGCGTTTCAGTGGCGGGCCAAGGATTGCCTGGCCCTGGTGATGGCTCTCCGCGATCGCGGGTACGCCGGCCACATCACCGCGGGCGGCCACTTCGGCACGTTCGCCGCCGAGGACCTGCTTGCCGACTTTCCCGAGTTGGACTCGATCTGCCGCCACGAGGCAGAGGCCACCATCGTCGAGCTGGCCCGCGCCGTCGACGCCGGCGGCCCGTTCGAGCACATCGCGGGACTTGCCGTCCGTGACGGCGGCAGCGTGGTCATGAACCCGGTCCGCCGGCCGCAGGACCTGGCCGCACTCGCCTGGCCCGATCGCCGGGGCGAGCCGCCGGTCTGCCTGGGCCATCGGATGGCCCCGCTGGTGGGAAGCCGCGGCTGCCACGCGGACTGCGCGTTCTGCTGTATCGCGGCCTGGCACGCACTCGCCGACGGCGGCCCGCGGTTCCGCACGCGGCCGGTGGCCGATATCGCGGATGAGATGGCCTGGCTGAAGCGCGAGCGCGGCATCGACATCTTCGTCTTCCACGACGACAACTTCTTCCTTCCGGGCCATCAACGCAGCCTGGACCGCATCGATGCCCTGGCCGACGCTCTGGACGCCCGCGACTTAGGCCCCATCGCCACCGTCGTCAAGGCCCGCCCCACCGACGTGACGGCCGAGGTCTTCACCGCCCTCCGCGACCGGCTTGGGTGTATCCGGGTGTTCCTCGGGATCGAGAACGCCTCGGCGCAGGGCCTCCGAACGCTTCGCCGCCGCGTCGCCGAGCACGAGAACCACGAGGCACTGCG
Source organism: Planctomycetota bacterium (assembly GCA_016209665.1). Taxonomy (GTDB): domain Bacteria; phylum Planctomycetota; class Phycisphaerae; order UBA1845; family PWPN01; genus JACQVT01. The sequence goes on from JACQVT010000028.1 coordinate 1,936, forward strand.
GATTCTGGACGAGTTGGGGATCTACGTGTGTTTCAACATGCTGATCTTCGAGCCCGACGCGACGATGGAGGGCCTGGAGACGAACCTGAAGTTCATGGAGCGGTATGGTGACAACCCGCTGAACTTCGGCCGCGTCGAGTTGTACGCCGGCACGACCCTGCTCGCCCGGATGCAGGCCGAGGGCCGATGCCGCGGCGACTACTTCGGCTGGGACTACGATCTCGCCAGCCCGGAGATGCAGCGGGTCTTCAGGCTGGCCATGTCGTGCTTCTACCCCCGCAACTTCGCCGGCGATGCCCTCGCCAACCGCCTCCAGACGACGCGGTTCGACGTCGAGGTGGCCCGCCACTTCCACCCGGACGTCCACGACGAGGCATGGCTCGTCGAGGCCAAACGCCTCAGCCGGCAGCTCGCCCGCGATTCCGCCGCCGCCCTGCGCGAGATCGTCGAGTTTGTCACGAGGAGTCTGTCCCAAAAACAGTGTGGGACCGGCTTCCAGCCGGTCCGATTTCAGGGTATTGGGATAGGCTCTACGCCCGTTCGTGGGGCGAAACCATTCGTCAACGAGCTGTCCCAGCGCCTCCGTCGCACGGAGCGGGAGATCGGCGACGCCGCCGGACGATTGGAGGAAACCATCCAGACGGCCGTCGGCCGACGTTGCCGGCACGCACGGCCCCTGGAGATGGCCGCAGCAAGCCCATGAACCACACACGAAGGGAAGGTGCAGAATGGACAACCAGACCCGCGCAACTAACGTGAGTCCGTCGATCGCAACCGTCGATCCTGCCGGGCAGCCGGTGTCGCCGCCCAACCCCCGCCGCGACCGCGTGCGCCGGCACATGAACTCGCTGCTCGGCAAGGCCGCCGCCGCTGGCATCGCCCTGCAAGCGACCGGCTGCCCGAGCGTTTGCGACCCCCTGCCCCCGCCGCAGACCGTCGATTGCGGGAGCGACCTGACGGACGAGTTCCTTTCGGCCTACATCTTCCCGTACGCGCGGTGGGCGTCGACCGGCGGCGCAACGGTCGTCCTCGTCGACGTGAACCTGTACCAGGTCACAAACCTCAAGATCACCGGCGCGCCCACCGTCGAGGGCGGGACGCTGAGCGGCTCCACGGTTACTGACAGCTTCCTGACCTTCACCATCACGCCCGACGCCGGCGTGACCAGCGTCGCCGTCTCGATCCCGGTCTCCTGCGACGAGAAAACCGCCGCCTTTGACCTGGTCCTCGACGTGAGCGGCACGCCCGAGCCGGACGCCCGAGTGCCCATCACCCTCGCAAACAAATAATACCGGCACTATCGGCAAGCATGTCACCCGAGTGGGCGACACTGTTCAAGAAGTCCGCGGGCACACACGGCTTTGTGAACCGGCCGTCGTACCCCTACAATTGCCGAGATGAGCAAACATCGCGGGCAACCGTCGCGTGCGAGCGAGCGGACAAGTGAGTGGCGGTACCTCCTCGGCACGCCGCTGGAGACGTTCACCGCGTTCTGCGCCGAGCACGATTTGCCCGCGTACCGGGCCAGGCAGGTGTACGAGTGGGTGTTCCGCAAGGGGGCCGAGGGCTTCGAGGCGATGACCAACCTGGCCAAGCCGCTGCGGACCTTGCTGGCCGAGCACTGGACGATCTACGCGAGCACGATCGCTCAGCGGCAGGAATCCACCGACGGCACGATCAAGCTGCTCTTGCAGTGGGCCGACGGAGCCACCAGCGAGTGCGTCCTCATCCCCGACGAGAAGCGCCGCACCGCCTGCATCTCCAGCCAGGTCGGCTGTCCGGTCGGCTGCACGTTCTGCGCCAGCGGCATCGGCGGCCTGCAGCGCCAGCTCGCCCCCAGCGAGATCGTCGAGCAGGCCATGCGCGTCCGCCAACTCTGCGACGACGCCCACCCGCTCAGCAACGTCGTCCTGATGGGCCTCGGCGAGCCGCTGGCCAACTACGGCTCGGTGCTGGCTGCCGTCCGGATCGTCAACGCGGAGGCGGGCCTGAACATCGGCGCCCGCAAGATCACCATCAGCACCGTCGGCCTGCCCTCGCAGATCCGCCGGCTCGCCCGGGAGGGCCTGCAAGTCAACCTGGCCATCTCGCTGCACGCCCCCAACGACGCCCTCCGCAAGCAACTGATCCCCTGGGCCAAGAACGTTTCGATCGAGGACCTCGTCGCCGCCGGCCGCGACTTCTTCGACACCACCGGCCGCGAGGTCACGCTCGAATACATCCTGCTCGCCGGCGTGAACGACCAGCTCGACCACGCCCATCAGCTCACGAAGATCTGCCGCCGCATGCGCTGCAACGTCAACCTCATCCGCTACAACCCGGTGGCCGACCTGGGCTATCAGCGCCCGGAATCGTTCGCCGCCCACACCTTCGCCGAAGAGCTGCGGTCCCGCGGCGTCAACGTCCACGTCCGCAAGTCGCGCGGCCTGGATATCGACGCCGCCTGCGGCCAACTCCGCCGCAAGAGCGCCGACGTATCGACGAAGGGCGTGTCGATCCCGCGGATCGCTCGATAGGGTGGTTGTTGCGCGAAGCCGAGATGGGAATCGATCGCGCGGCGTCATGCGGTGCGGTCACGGCAAGCCGGCGGCCAAGCCGAAGGCCAGAATCCAGCCCGGCCAGCCGACCTGATACGCCGCCGTCCAGAAATCATCCGAGAACCGCGTGAACTCCAGGTTCTTCTCGCGGGCGGAGTACGTGGCGGAGATGCCGGCGATCGTGCGATGCTCGGGCTGGGCCTCGATCCGCCGCAGAGCCTCGAACTGGGCCGGTGTCAACGCGGCCGGTCGGGCCGGCGGCGTCGGATTCAACGATGCCGAAGATCCGGTCCGCCGTTCGCCGGCCGCGGGTCGTTCGGCGAGGACCGGCAGCGCACCCACCAGAAGAATCGCCGCGATCCCGATGAACTTCGATCTGTGCATAGCCCAGTTCTCCACGAAGCCACCCCAGACTCAGGAACTCTGGCAGATCACTATGTGGGCCCGGCCTCTTGCCGGTCCGATTGACCGGCTGGAAGTCCGCCTTCGGCAAGATTCGCCGTGGAGAACCGGTCCCACAAATCCTGCCAGACACCCTCTGACTGCGACGATCGGGTTCACCCTGCCCTGCGGCTACCGGCCACCTGTTGCCCCCGCCGGGGCCGAGGCGGCGGCGCCCGGTGTCACCTCGGAGGGGGGAGCCACAACGAGCATCATGGCCCGCTCGCCCCGCTCCCAGGCGGCCTCGAACTCGCTCAAGCTTAGCGACTGTAGCGGCTCTCGGGCCGCCGGGTCAAGGTAATAGACTATATCGGCCGACGGACTGTCGACGTTTCTGGAAAACCCCGTCACCACCACGGCGTGGTTGAAGCCGGGATCGTCCCCCTGCCGGTTGATCACGCAGATCACCGGATACCCCCGCCGCTCCAGCCAGAACAGCAGCCCCAGTGGCGGCTTATCGTCAGTCCGCCCAGCCAGCGTCAGCAGATAAAGGCCCCGGCCCTCCAGGTAGGACCTCACGTCCGAGATGCTCGTCTCGTCCAGGCCGCCATCCTGCATCGCGGTACGGATGTCAGGCTCCGTGAACTGGCGTTTCCCTACCAGATAGTTGGCGGCCATGGTCACGCTGGCGACCAGGCAGGACGTCGGGGCCGTGGCCTCCTCGTAGTGCACCGGCAGCGTGTTGGCGGGGTAGCTCGCCGGCTGTCGCTGCGGAGCCTCACAGCCGCCCAGGACGACCAGCCCCGCCGCCAGCACGCCACCCACCACGGTTCCTGCTCTCCACCGATGCACGACCACCTCGCATCCTCCCCAGCCGGCCGCAGCGCCGCCGGCCGAGGCCATTGTCACACCGCCTAGCTCACCGTCAACTTGCCGCCCACGCGCACTTGGAGCACCACCGCTCTAGGGGGGCGGGCAACCCTGCCCGCCTTCTTCGCGTCGTGGGGCGGCAACCCTGCCCGCCTACTACGCGTCGTGGGGCGGCATCCC
>JACQVT010000029.1 GCA_016209665.1 Planctomycetota bacterium
CAGGCCCAGGGCCGCCGCCAATCGCAGGAAAGTCCGTCTCGTCGGGAATGACAGGCTCATGTCTATACTGGGTTCTGCAAACCCATCCCTTCCACCGGTGTCGTCTCGCGACGGCGCCGGCGTTATATGACGCCGCGACTCGCGGCGATGGATGACAAGGGGCGGAGGGAACCTACCTTTTCCCCGTCAGCTCCTCCGGTGGGAGGGTCCGATCTCGAGGCCGACATGTGGTAGGAGACGGTGAGTTCACGCTGCTCTCGACAGGCAATTCCTCACCTTCCGTCTCAACGGGGGGAGCGCCCCCGCCTCGCCGTTTTACCCGAGCGTCCTTATGTATTTGGCCGCCGGGCCTTTTCGACGAACTGCCTCTTCCGCAACCGCATGGTAGGCTGCTGTAGCCGGGTGGACCACCAAAACTCAAGAAATTCCTTCACCGGCCGTATGACTTGCGCCGACGGTAGGGCACTCGGTACTGCGGCCAGCCGCCAGGTCCGTTTCCAAGCGGCCGCCAGGAAATGACTTCCGTAACCTGGTATCCTGCCGCCATCGTTTCCGGCGAATGCGGGGGTGATGGCCTCAGTAACGAGGTTTCCTCATGAACGGAAGGTATCGCGTCGCGGTGATTCTGGCGTGGATATTCGCGGCCCTGGCGGGCGGGTGCGGCCATGACTGGCGGCTGGCGACGCGGCTGGATCCGGTGCTCGACCGGCTGGCCGCCCAGGGGGCGGTGGTTCATGCCCGCGTGCTCGAGTTGCCCAGCCGGCGGGAGTTGTACGCCCGCAACGCGGACCGGGCTTGCACGCCGGCGAGCAACCTCAAGCTGGTGGTCAGCGCGGCGGGGTTGGACCTGTTCGGACCGCGGCACACGTTCAAGACCTACCTGGCGATGGACGGCGACGACCTGTGGATCGTCGGCACGGGCGACCCCGGGCCGGGCGACGGAAGGCTGGCCCGGGCGAAGAACGCCACGCCGTTGACCATGCTGGAGACGTGGGCGGCGGTGCTGAAGCAGCGCGGCATCGCGCGAATCGCCGGCGATCTGGTCTACTACGACCTGGCGCTGGAGGACGAGCAGACCCATCCCACCTGGCGCGGTTTCCTCCTGCACTGGTATGCCGCGCCGGTGGCCGGGCTCAATTTCAACGACAACTGCGTGGACATCACCGTGGAGCCAAGCGAGGAGGGCCAGCCGGCGCGGTACGAGGTGATGCCGCCGGCCCGCGAGATCCAGGTGATCAACGAATGCACGACCGCCAAGGAAGGCAGTGCCTCGATCGTCAAGCTCCCGGGCGGGAACATCTACAAGCTCAAGGGCCGCTGCCATGAGAAGATCGAGCTGATCAGCAAGCCGGTGGACGATCCCGGGGCGTTCTTTGCGGACGCCCTGCGGGTGCAACTGGAGGCCCAGGGCATCACGGTGGCCGGCCGCATCCGGCGGTCCGAGACGCGGCTCGGCGGCTGTCTGCCCCCGCCGGCGGACAAGAGCGTCGCCACCTACGAGACGCCGATCGTCGACGTCCTCTCGCGGATCAACAAGAACAGCCAGAACCTGTTCGCCGAGTGTCTGTGCAAGATGACCGGGCGGGAGTGGAAAGCCCGGCATGGGCGGGATGTGCCGGGCTCGTGGGCCAACGGCAGCGAGGCGATTCGCGCGTTCGTGCGGCGGTGCGGCATCGACGATCGGTCGCTGGTGGTGGCCGACGGCTCGGGCCTGAGCGTCGACAATCGCGTCACCGCCCGCCTGCTGACCGACCTGTTGGCGGAGATGGCCTCGCGCCCCAACGCGGAGGTGTACCGGGCCAGCCTGTCGGTGGCGGGTGTCGACGGCTCGCTCCGCAACCGGATGCACGACCTAACCGGGCACGTCTTCGGCAAGACCGGCTACATCGGCGGCGTGTCGTCGATGAGCGGCTACATCAAAACGTATGGCGGTACGTGGCTGGCGGTCTCGATCGTGTACAACGGCATCCCCGAGCACGTGGGCGACGATGAGGACGTGGCCCCGTTCACGAAGCTGCAAGACGAGGCCTGCCGCATCCTCGTGGACTGGCCGGCGTTGAGCCGCCCGTCCACGCAGCCGGCGACCACGACGGCACCGTGATCGCGGATCGATTCATCCCGGCCCTCGGGCTTGTGTGGGACCGGCATCCTGCCGGTCCAATTGACCACAGAAGGCGGGCAGGGATGCCCAATGGCCCTAAGCCAAGTTTATTTCGCCAATAAAAACAGCCTCCGCAAGCCGATGGATGGAGTGTTACTGGTGGTCG
>JACQVT010000282.1 GCA_016209665.1 Planctomycetota bacterium
ATCTCCTTCAGCCGGGCGATGTTCTGCTGCACCTGCCGGCGAAGCTGGCCTTCGACCACGTAGCTGCGGCTGACCACGCCCGCGATCCGGGCCACCTCGTCCTCGGTCAGGCTGCCGGCCTTGGCCCCCGCGTCGATGCCGGCCTCCTTGAGGATCTGCCGGGCCAACTGAGGACCGATGCCGTAAATGTACTGCAGCGAGTACTCGATTCGCTTGTCATTCGGAATGTCGACGCCGGCGATGCGTGGCACGATTCGCCACTCCTTTCCATTCAGTCGGGGTCGGTCTTACCCTTCCCGTCCCCCGTTCCACTCACTCGATCCACCGACCCGGGGACCGCGGTCCCCGGACGTTCGTCTCCGTTCGCAACCACACTACCCCTGGCGCTGCTTGTGGCGCGGATTGGTGCAGATCACCCGGATCACACGGCGGCGGCGGACGATCTTACAGTTCTCACAGATCCGGCGAACGCTGCTCCGCACTTTCATGGCTCTGCCCTCAAACGAAAATCCGACCGCCACGGGCCGCCTCGCATCAGGTTCGGTCCGCTCGATCTCACACCAGCGTCAGTATGTCCACACCGCCGTCGGTGACGGCCACCGTATGCTCGAAGTGGGCCGCCGGCGAGCCGTCCTGCGTCACCACCGGCCAACCGGTGGCATCGCCGTAGACAACCGCCGCCGCACCCATGTTCACCATCGGCTCCACCGCGAGCACCATGCCCGAGCGGAGCATGAAGTCCTGCCGTCGGTCCCGCGGATCGATGTAGTTGGGGACCTTCGGCTCCTCGTGCATCTCGCGGCCGATGCCGTGGCCCACGAACTCGCGGACCACCGAGAATCCGGCCGCCTCCACGTGGGCCTGGATCCGGCCGGCCACGTCGCTCCACCACGTCTTCGGCCGGATCAGTCCGATCGCCAGCTCCAGGGCGTCCTGGGTCACACTCAACAGCCGCTGGACCCCGTGCGACACCTGGCCGATCCGCAACGTCACCGCCGAATCGCCGCAGTACCCGTTGAGCCGCACGCCGCAGTCGACGCTGACGATATCGCCTTCCTCGAGCCTGCGGGTCGAGGGTATCCCGTGTACCACCACCTCGTTCACGCTCGTGCACAAGGCGGCGGGAAACGGAAACTTCGCCTGCCGCGTCTTGACGCCGCGGAACAGGGCCTGGGCCCCGGCCTTGGCAATCATCTCCTCGGCCACCGCGTTCATGTCCGCGGTCGTGACTCCCGGCCGAGCCATCTCTGCGATCCGCGCCAGGATGCGGGCCACCAGGGCGCCGGCCAGCCGCATCCGTTCCACCTCGTCGCGGCTTTTCAGCTTGGCGGTCCCCGATCGTCTGGTGAAGCTCCTCAAGCACGCGCCTCGCCCAGCCGGGCCGAAATCTCCTTCTTGGCCCGCCCGAAAACCGTATCCACCTCAGACGTCCCATCCACCTCGACCACCAGCCCCTTGTTCCTATAGTAGACCTCCAGGGGCCGAGTCTGGGCCTGGTAGGCCGCCAGCCGTTCCTTGACGACCGCCGCCGTATCATCCGTCCGGTGCACCAGCACCGCCCCGTCCTTGTCGCACACGCCGGCCTTGCGGGGCGGCAGGCTTTTCACATGGTACACCGCTCCGCAGGTCGGGCACACCCGCCGGCCGGTGATGCGGTCCACGATCAATTCGTCGGCCACCACCAGCGAGACCACCAGATCCACCCGCTTGTCCGCCCGGGCCAGGGCCGCGTCCAACGCCTCGGCCTGGGCCAACGTCCGCGGAAACCCGTCCAGCAGCACGCCCGCCGGACGGGTGGGCTTCAGCACGCGGACCAGGATCACCTCCACGATGATCTCATCCGGCACCAGGGCGCCGGAATCCATGTACCGGGCCACGCGGCCACCCAGTTCGGTGCCGCTCTGGCGCTCCGCCCGCAGCACGTCCCCGCTGGACAGATGCTGCAAGCCGAAGGCCTCAGCCAGCCGAACCGCCTGCGTTCCCTTGCCGGCACCCGGGGGACCCAGCACCACCACATTCACGTTGTCGCGCCCCTTCTGCCCCGTTGATCGGCCCGACCACCGTCCCGTGGTCGCCGGCCCGAAAACACACCCGCCTGCTACCAGCCACGCCCGCCGCTGCTGCCGCCGCCCAGGAAACCCTTGTAGATCCGCATCACGAGGTACGCCACGATCCGCTGCACGACGTCCAGGGCCACGCTCACCACGATCAG
>JACQVT010000283.1 GCA_016209665.1 Planctomycetota bacterium
ACCGAGGACCCCGACTACCAGGGCATCAGCGACAGCGCCACCCCCGCCTGCCAGCGCGTCGACCCCCGCTACACCAGCCGGTTCCTCGAACAGGCGGCCGAGACCCGGAAACTCTCCCCAACCTGACGCGCGAATCCCAGCCGCCACTCGCGGTTCGGTCTTCGGGGGGCGGGCATCCTTGCCCGCCTTCTTCGGAATCTGCAAGGCTGGGGAGAATAAAGGTGTCGGGATGATTTTTGCGGCGCGGCAGACATCATCCTGATACTTCTTCCTGCCCGGCGAGCGCGGGAAGACGTCCGGCGAGGGCGCCGGACGCTACCGCGGCGGGTACGAGAGTCGTCTGGAATGCGTCTCACTCCGCTTGGCGGCGGCGACGGTGCCGAACGAGAATCGCGATCAGCACGACGAGCAGCGCCCACCAGATGATCCCGCCGACCAGGATGCTCAGGAGCGTGGCCACCGTGTCGGCCAGGAAGCGCAGCGACCGCTCCCACGCCGCCGAGATTGCTTTGACGAAGTAGTTGGTCGGCGGTGGCGGGGGCGGCGGTTCGGTGTCCGGCCGGATGATGACCAGCACCGTGGCCAGGTCGACCAGCCCGCCGAGCCGCTCGCGCTGGGCGGTCAGCCGCTCGATCGAGTTGCGGACTTCGCTCAGCTTGTCCCGAAGCTGCAGGATTTCCGTCAGCGGCGCGTTCTGCCGCGATTCCAGCAGCTTGAGCAGCTCCGTTTCCACGTGCTGCTCGTTTCTCAGCCGAGCGTCGGTGTCGACCACCTGCTCGGTCACGTCCTCGCCTTGGGCCTGCTCCGAGTCCACCTTCCCCAGCCCGCGGAGCTGATCGAGCACTTCCGGCAGCCGGCTCGCCGCCACCCGTAGCGTCAGGTTGGCCTGCACCTGCGTCCCCGACCCCGTCAACGCCGAGTCCTGCACGTACTCCCCCTGGGCCTGGCTGAGCAGATGCGCCGCTCGCAGGTAAGCCGCTCGAACGTCCGTCGCGGCAATCTGAATCGTCACCCGCCGAACGACCATCCGCTCCGACTCCGCCGGCCGGGAGCCGGAGGTATCACGCGAGAACTCTCTCTCCGTTCCTAGGCTGGAGAACGTCCACATGTTTCGCGGGCTGTCCCCGCTGGCAGCTTGGTCGTCGGAGCTTGGGGAGATGAACGAGTTTGGCGACGCTGCATCGCGGCCTACCAGATTCCAGAACTCCCTCGCTTTCGTGTCGGAGATCCCATCGCCGACAGCGTCCGCGAGGCCCTGCCCGTCCCGTAGAATCCGAGAGCTGGGGCTGACCCACGACTTCGGCGACACCGGTTGGCCGCTTGGTAGCTTGTACCATCCACTCGTTGGCGAATGGGCGAGTCCGGCGCATTCAGCGTTGGTGCCATGGCGGAAGCGTGAAACCTGCCAGGTCGAGACTCCCGCCATCATGAGGACTACACACGCGGCCGCGGCGGCCGTGAGCGGTCGCGACCGGACGAGATTCCAGAAACCGGTCCGTCCACCAGGGCGCCGGGCGGTTTGCAGGGCCTTGCGCCACACTTGCGGCGGCTTTCCTTGCCACTGCGTCAGGCCGGCCAACTGCGTTTCGAGGCTGTCGGAGTCGGGAGTGGTCATGGTTTCACCTCCGGCGACAGTCGGGCGCGGAGTTCGTGCAGGGCCGCGTGCAGCCGGGACTTCACTGTTCCCAGGGGAATCTCAAGGATTTCCGCTGCCTGTTCGTGCGTCATGACGTCGTGATAGCAGAGCAACACGATCGCTTGCTTGTCCGGCGCGAGCGCTCGTACCGCCGCTCGCAAGGCATCGTTGGTCTCCGCGGTCTCGGCCGCCTTAGCCGGACCAGCGTTGTCATCACTCGACGGATCGACCGGCTCGGCGGGCATCGGCGACGGCTGCACGGACTGGAGGTTGCGGCACTGGTTGATGACGATCCGGTAGACCCACGTCTTGAACGAACTCCGCCCGTTGAACTTGCCCGCGAAGCGGATGACGCGGACCCACGTCTCCTGTACGGCATCGCAGGCGAGATCGGCCCGCCAGCCGAGCAGCCCCGACGCCAGGCCGAGCAGCTTGACCTCGTGCCGACGGGCCAGCTCCGCCAACGCGGAGCGCTCGCCCTTGGCCAGGGCGGCCAGCAGTTGCTCGTCCGTTTCCGTCGCGTGCCTCATGCTGCCGGTCTCGTTACCCCTTAGACCACCCAAGTGCGGAGTTGGTTCGCGCCCATTTTACCGCTTGACGGCCTGGCGATTCTGTTGTCCGAAGTGCCCGCGCGGACAGCCATAACTATCTGATGCGACGATCGTTACGGAAGTGGACCTGCTGAAAGGGGCACACCGAGTTGCTTGACGGATTGCCCCTTGGGATGTGGAGGTGGTCGGCTACTTCCACGACGGGCACATGGATGGGTGTAGAATAGGCTCCGGCAG
>JACQVT010000284.1 GCA_016209665.1 Planctomycetota bacterium
GAACAGCACGATGCCGATCAGGAAGCACCAGCCGGCGGTGTTGACCAGGGGCGAGGGCCATCGGCCGGCTAGCACCGCCACGGCCAGCAGGGCGAGGGCGTGGTACATCTGGTAGCGGGCAGCGGTCTCGACCACCTCCAGCATCCGTGGTTCGAGCCGCGACCTGAGTCCGTGAGCGGCGAACGCACCCGCCGCCACGGCCACAAAGGCGTTGGCCGCCCCGAGCATCCACCACCACCGCACCATACGCACCCCTTACCCGGCCGGTGCTCCCGGTGCAAGACCGGCGAGCGCCCGGCCCGGTTGCCTCGTGCGCTACGGAGGATGGCTTACGACCGTGCTGGTTCGCGGCTTGATAGCCGACCGCGTGCTCCGCGGCACTTTCCCCAGCCGATTCTGCCGTGCCCTCCTACCTCTGTTATCGAGGCGGTCGGGCAGGAGTTGCTTGAATTCCTCGAGCCCCGCTGCCTCATTTCTCCCCGTCGGGTCCGGCTTTGCCGCGAGTGGATCGGCCAAGGCGCCAGACCGCGCCGGCGCAGGCCAGCAGGGCCGCCCCCGAGATGACGTTGAGAACCGCTGCCCGATGCTGTGTCCAGATCAACCCCCCTGCCAGGATGATGACTCCGTACGCCGCGGTCGCCAGGGCGATAACCACATTGGACGGCAGGGGCTCGGCCGCTCGATCGTCGTCTTGGGGGGCGGGCGTCCTGCCCGCCTGGGCTGCGTTGTCGTCCAGCACAGGCGCCCGGCCGCCTTGGGGGGCGGGCATCTTGCCCGCCTTGTCTGCATCATCGTCCTGCATAGGCGCCCGGCGCTCCAGCCGATCAAGGTAGGGGCCGTAGCACAGCGCGAAGGCGGCGCCGCCCACGATCGCGAGGACCCCTTCGATCGCGCCCAGTCCGAACCGGCCCACGTACAGGCACGACGCGCCCAGCACGCCCAGCATCACCGCCCCCGCCCCGAGCAGGGCCAGGAGCAGCCCGCCTACGATCCGCCCCCAGCCGCCCTCGACATCCGCCCGATTGTCCCGGTCGGCATCCATCATGCGTGCGCATCCTTACGGGCTGCCGCGCGAGCCCGCACCGGCGCCCATGCCCCCAGCGGCCGTCCCGCCCTCCAGAACCGTTCCAGGATTTCCGGCCGGTCGGGCGGCGTGACCAGCGTCACCACGATCCACAGCGCGGTATTCGCCGCGATCACCAGGTAGGTCTGGTCCCACCACGGCCAGTCTCGGCAAAACACGAACCGCACCAGCACCAGCACCACCGGCGCCCCGAACGTCGCCGCCAGCCGGCCCCACCGGTTGAACCGCCACCACCACCACTGGGCCCAGTTGGCCGGCAGCTCCGCCGCCGAGAACTGCAGCATGAACAGGGCTACGCTGAAAATCAGCTCGACGTTGTAAACGACCAGCAGCGCCAGGGACAGGATCACCAGCATGGCCAACCGGCCTACCCATAGGTAATGCGTGTGGGCGCCGTGCGGCTTGAGATAGCGACGGTAGATGTCGCCAACGAACACCTGGGCCCCGAACGTCAGGTTGCTGGCGATCGTCGACATTACCGACGCCAGCATCACCACGAACAGCAACCCCAGCATCCCCGGCGGCAGGTACCTGGCCATCAGCAGGCCGTAGGCTGTTTCGGGATCGTGGCCGGACGTGCGGAGTTCCGGCCACTCGATCAGCGCGCCGAGCGACGGCAGCGTCACCAACAGCAGCAGACCGAACAGCGTCACCTCGGCCACGATGTACATCTTCGACGCCTCGCGGGCGTTGCGGCTCGACAGCAGGTACTGCCCTTCCATCGCTCCGCCCAGCGGGGCCGCGTCGCCCCCGTAACCGATGCTCGCCCCGACGAGCCAGGCCATCGCCATCGCCATCGGGAACGTGGCATGGTCCATCGGCGGAAAGCCGCTGATGACGTCGGGCCCCGCCACCGCCTGCAATCGTTCGGCCAGCACCACCGGTCCGCCGATGTCGTACAGCACGATGCCGCACAGCATCGCGCTGCCCACCACCATGATGATCGTCTGCACGCCGGCGGTGACCACCACTCCCGCAAAGCCCGAGAGTCCGACGTAGACCAGCAGGATGGGCAGCACGATCGCCAGTGTGGTCGTCTTGTTGAAGCCCAGGACGGGGCCGGCGATCTTGTGCATGGCCAGCAGGCCGGTGCCCGTCCAGGCCACCATCGCGATCGCCGCCGACCGCAGGGCCACCCACGTCCGGATGGTCCGCCCGGCCAAGCCGCCGAACCGCAGCTCGTAGAACTCCGGCGCGGTGAACAGCCGCAGCCGCCGCCAGAACACCGCGAACAGAATGGCCCCCAGGAAGAGCGCCAGCCCGAATCGGCTCAGGTACCACCAGCAGATGAACGTGCCGGTCATCACCGTCAGCCCGCTGTAGGTCGGGGCCACGTCGGCGTTCATCATCGCCGCCGCGTACGACAGCCCGTTGGCCCAGCCCGAGTTCCGCCGCCCGGCCAGGAAGAACTCGTCCAGGCTGCGGCCCGCGAACCGCCGGTAGTACAAGCCGATCCCCACCAGCGTCGCGAAGTAGCTGCCGATGACGATCCAATCGATCGACTGAAGTTGGATGCCGTTCATGCCGCGGCCCCGGGGACTGGCCTTGATCGCCGACCTGTTGTAGCCTCAGACGCGAGGATGCACAACGGGGGAAGAAGGGATGAAGAAAGGATCAAGAAAGGATGAGGGCGGATGAGGATGGATGAGCGGGGATGAGGATGAATTGAGACGCGGAGACGCGGAGACGCGGGGACGCGGGGACGCGGAGACACGGGGACGCGGGGACGCGGGGACGCGGAGACACGGCGAGA
>JACQVT010000285.1 GCA_016209665.1 Planctomycetota bacterium
CGGCGGTACAGCAGCACGACCAGGCCCAGGGCCACCCCCGCTTCGACCGCGGCGATCACGATCAGGAACAGGGCGAACGCCTGACCGGTCAGGTTCATGTAGCGCAGGCTGAAGCCCATCAGGTTCAGGATCACGCCCTGGAACATGATCTCCGTGGCCAGGAACATCAGGATCATGTTCCGCCGCGTCAGGAACCCGACCAGCCCGATGGCGAACAGAATGCCGCCGACCAGAATGTACGCGTTAACCATGCTCATGTTGCCGCACCTCGGCGAAGGGCTCGACGGTCCGCCCGACCGGCCTCGGCGCCTGCTCCAGTTGGGATTCCTCGAACGGCGTGCGGGACGCCGGCTCGATCTTTTTGCGGGCGATGGCGATCGCCCCGACCATGGCCACCAGCATCAGGATGCCCGCCACCTGCACCGCAATCATGTGGTCGCCGGCGAGCACGCGGCCGATTTGGCGAACGTTGCCCGCCTCGCCGCTGGCCGCCGCGGGATGGACGGTGCCTGCGTCCGGACCGGAGCCGATCGACGCCGCCGGCTGGACCGACCCGGGCCGCGACACGCCCCGTCGGGCCTGCGCGGCATGGCGGGCGATCGGATCGGTGGCCACCATCGCCTGAGTGACCGTCGCGAGCAGGGCAAACCCGAGCAGCACTGCCGCCAGCGGCTCGCGGGCCTGGGCGTCGTAAGGCGCCTCGCCCGCCTGCTGGGCCAGCATGATGACAAAGATATACGTCACCAGGATCGCCCCGCCGTAGACGATCACCAGGGCGGCCGCCAGGAACTCCGCCGCGGCCAGGATGCACAGGCCGGTGACGGCCAGCATGACCAGCACGAAATAGACCGCGCTGTATACCGGCCGCCGGTGCGTCACCACGCGGACCGCGGCCACGATCGCCATCACCGCGAAGATGCCGAAAAACACGCGGCCCTCGAACCCTGCTCCGAGCCACCGCACGACATGTAAGCCCACGCCGACCGCCCCTCCGGCGGCCAGCACCAGACCCGCCACGTGCGGGCGCCGCGGCCCCGTGCGTTCGGCGGGCAGGGCCATGAAGATGCCGCCCGCCAGCACAACCAGGCACGCATACAGCCCGTAGAGAACCGGCGTGGTCACGCGCCTGGCCCTCCTGTCGGCGTCTGGACGCCGGTCCGAGGGATCGGCCCGCCCACGGGGTAGCCCGTGATGCGTGGGTTTTTGCGCGGCTTGATGTCCCGGGTGCGATCGAACATCTCCAGCAGCTTCTCCCGGTCGAAGATCATCTCCTCGCGGCTGCCGCCGACCAGCGAATACTCGGGCGTCAGCTCGATCGCATCCACCGGGCAGGCCTCCTCGCACATGCCGCAGTAGATGCACCGCAGCTCGTCGATGTCGAACTTCACCGGGTACTTCTCGCGGTCGGGCCAGGGGGCCTCGGCCCCGACGATGTGGATGCAGTTCGCCGGACATGCTGTCTGGCACATGAAGCACGCCACACACGCCACCCGACCCTGCTCGTCGCGATTGAGCCGGTGCACGCCACGGTACGTCTCGGTCCGCATCGCCCGGCGCTGCTCGGGGTACTGCACCGTCAGCTTTTTCTTGAACAGGTGCCGGAACGTCGTCTTGAGACCCATCACCACCTGCGGCAGATACAGTTTGTCCGCCGAAGTGAGCCTGGGATCGTCGATCAGGATGATGTCCTCGTCCTTGATCATTTCAGCCGAACCTCGATCGGCCCCGTCGTCGTCTTGTGCAGGGCGAACGTGCCGGTCCTGACCGCGTCGCCCTCGCCGACCATCAGTTTGTACTCGCCCAGAAAGCCGTGGAACCTCGCCGTCCCGTCGGGCTCGGCCTGGGCCATCGTCCGCGTCCACCACTCGCCCTTGACCAGCGCCTTCAACGCCTCGTACGCCGGCTTGGGTTTGAGGTTTCGGTCGAGCAGTCCCGCCGGGGCCCTCTGCCACGACGACTTGTCGGCGAAGTCCCACCAGGTAATCGCCTCGACGGCCGGGTGGCTGAACAGCACGGTGTAGAATCTCACCGCGTGCTCGGATTGCCACTTCTCGCCGTCGGGCGTGCTTTCCCAGTCGAAGCCGGGCGTCGCCTCGGCGAGGTTCCAGCCCAGCTTGCCGGACAGGAACGTCGTCTCGGTGAAATGCAACGGCTTGCCGAACCGGGCGAACCGCTCACACACGTCCCAGATATGCCGGATGGACCACGCCCCGCCGTGCTGGTGCGACTGGATGCCGATCACGTCATACATCGGCTTGCCGTCGTCGTCCACCAGCTCCGTCAAGACCTTGGCCGCGTAGTCCTGTTCGTCGCGGTAGTCGTTGATGACCAGCGTGGCCGACGGATTGGCCGCCCGAGCCGTCGCGAACGCCCGCCGCAGGTACGGCCCCACTCCCGCGTCGCGGATGACCCGCGTCAACACGGGCGCGTTCTTGCGACACTCCTGCCGATCGTAAGCCGTCGCCTCGTTCACCACGTCCCAGATGTCGATCGCGTCCTTGAACCGCGTCACCTCCCGGTGGATGCGGGCCATCTGCAGCGACGCCGCCAAGTCGACGTCCCGCGGGATCCACTTCGGGTCGACGTAGTTCCAGGCCAGCGGATGCCCCTTCATCTTCACGTCGTGCGCCTTGCACCAGCGGGCGATCTCGTCGATCCGGTCGTGCCCCGGCTGACCGGGCTTGGTCTCGTAGCCCCACCAGTAGAACGGCAGCGTCGCGTAGTTGAGCAACTCGGCGAAATGCGTCTCGTAGGCTGCGTTGGCCTCGGGCGTGCCCAGCCGGCCCAGCGCAAAGATGTTGCAGCCGAACAAAAAGTCGTGGTTCGTCTGCTCGATCCGTACCTGCGTGCCGGCGGGCAGCGGCTCGCCACCGTCGAGGATGCGCAGCACCACCTCGGCCGTCCGGTGCTGCTGGATGCGGGCATCGGCGCCGTCGAGAATCTCTTTCTCGCTCAACGGCCCACCCAGGGCCATCGCGGCCATGACCATCAACATCCCGCTCATGATCTGTCCCTTCTTCTCCGGCCCACGAGCGTCTACAACATCCCTGGCAACCGGTCGCTTGCGCTCCCGGCTCGGATCATGCACGAACCGGCGGCAAATCCAACTGCCGCCCCGACAGCCGCGGCGGCCGCACCGCCACGCAGGTCAGCATCGCCGCCACGATAACCGCATTGCCCACCGTCGCCCAGAACGACATCGGGCAGCCCTGGTACACCAGCACGCCCGCCCAAGTCACCGCCAGCAGCCCCACCGGCACCAGTCCCTTCCAGCACAGCCCCATCAACTGATCGAACCTGAACCGCGGCAGCGTCCAGCGGATCCACATGAAAAAGAAAATGAACGCAAACACTTTGGCGAACATCACGCCGAAGCGGCACGCCATCGCTCCCCACGTTGGAGCGTGGTTGAGCCACTGCACCCACGCCCAGCCCGTCCGATCGCTCCACGGGAACAGTTCCCACCCGCCCAGGAACAATACCGAGATGAACGCGCTAGACGTGATCATGTGGAAGTATTCGCCCAGGTAGAATAGGGCCATCTTCATCGAGCTGTACTCGGTCTGGTAGCCGCCGATCAACTCCTGCTCCGCCTCGGCCAAATCGAACGGGGCCCGGTTGGTCTCGGCGAACGCCGTCGTCAGCAGGATGATGAACGCCACCGGATTCAGCAGAATGTTCCATGTGTGGCCGATCTGCTGGTCGACGATTCGCTCCAGCCGCACCTCGCCCGAGGTCAGCACAACCACCAGGATCGCCAGGCCCATCGGCACCTCGTAGCTGAGCATCGACGCCGCCCCGCGGATGCCGCCGTACAACGAGTACTTGTTGTTGCTCGCCCAGCCCCCCAGCACCACGCCGTAGATGGCCAGCGACCCCACCGCCAGGATGTACAGCAGCCCGATGTCGATGGTCGCCACCTGGGCCCGCAACAGTTCGCCGCCGATCCGCACCATGCCCGCCCAGGGGATCACGGCGAAGCCCACGCCCGCCACCGTAAACGCCATCGCCGGGGCCAGCACAAACATCGCCCGGTCCACCCGTGCCGAGATAATGTCCTCCTTGATGAAGAACTTGACGCCGTCCGCCAGCGGCTGCAAGAGCCCCGCCGGCCCGACGCGGTTGGGCCCGATGCGGTCCTGCATCCACGCCGACACCTTGCGCTCCAGCAGGATGCAGTACGCCACCGCGGTCAGGATGACGCCCAGCAACACCGCCATCAGACCGACGCTGAACCAGAACTGTGTCACCACCAACGCGAGCACGCGAATCCTTCCCGAAACGATCGGCGTCTACGGGTCGCGACGCCGCGCGGGCTGAAGCCCGCGGCTCATTTTCTCACTTCTCACTTCTCACTTCTCACTTCTCACTTCTCACTTCTCACTTCTCACTTCTCACTTCGTACTTCAGTGCTGATGCTCCGGCATCCCCGGAGGCACATGTACC
>JACQVT010000288.1 GCA_016209665.1 Planctomycetota bacterium
CGAGCGGCGGCGGCGGGAGGTGGAACCGATCATCGAGACCATCGCGCGGTGTCGGCGGATGGTGGCGGAGGGCATGTTGGAGATGACGGAGGACGAACAGCGGGAGGCGGCCGTCTACCAGCAGCGGCTCAAGACGATGGATGAGTTCCTCTCGGCGGTGAACAGCCTGTTGAACCTGCTGCTCGCATCGAGGAAGGACGTGCTCGGCCAGTTGCGGGCGGCGTTCGGCCTGCTGCCCCAGTGAGCGTTCGCGTGCTCGCGACCGAGCAGGTATCTCAGAGCGAGTTTGAGAGGGCCCTTCCGAACCGCGCGAGTCAGGAAGCGGCCGACAAGACAAGGCCCCGTCTTCCGCAGGCCGCTCCCTTGCGGTCGCGGTTCGGACTGGTCCTCCCACACGGGCGCGGTTCGCACGGGCCCCGCGTGTCTCACGCACCCTCGCAGCGGGCGAGGGGTCACCGACTGACGATCTGCCAGACGGTTTCCAGCCGTAGGGCCACGGTCAGTTTGGCGGTGCCGTGGTCGTCGACGGTTGGCGCGGACGGGTTGAACGTGGCGGCGTCGATGGCCTCGATGACTCGGGCGGCGTCGGGCCTTCGGGCGATGGCTTCGCCGACGGTCTGGCCGGCGGGAAGCATGAGGTTCTCGATTTCGAGCCACAGTTGCCGGCGGGCCTCGATGCGGGCGGCGCGGACGGCGAGGGCCCTGCGTTCGGCGGGGTCCCCGGTGGCCGCCGGGGCTGACGCGGTAGCGGTCTTGCTGAGCACCTGGTCGGCCCAGGCGGGGCGAGGGCCCAGGCGCGGGGGACCGGCGGCGGGCGGCGGCCGGGGCGGAGGCGTGCTGAAGCCTTGGAGCATGATCGGTCCGTCGAGATCGCCGTCGGGCTCCACCGCGATCGTGGCGGCAAGGCCCGCCTGGGCGAGGGCCTGATTCACGAGCGTGGACAACTGTCCGGGGCTGAGCGTGCAGGTCAGGACGCACAAGCCGGTGGGCTCCAGCGCGGGCTCGCCGACGGCGAGGCGTTCGAGCTGGGCTCGGAGCAAGCGGTCGAGATCGGGCCGTTCGCGGGCGGGCTGGCCGACGGTCTGGCGGTTGGTGAGCGGCAGACGGAGAAGCCTGGCGAGCAGGCGCTGCCGCAGATCGTGTTCGGCGGCCCGATGTGACAAAAATATGTCGTCCTGCGTGCAATGTCGCCAGCCGGCCCGCGAATCGCGCGGCCGACCATCGTCGGCGACCCGGCCGGTCGCGGAGACGGCGGGTCCGGCGGCCGCGGGCAGCCGAAGACGCTGCGGGCGATCGGTGGCGGGCAGCGACTGCATCGCCTCTTGCAGCAGCCGGGTGAGCCGGTCGATCGGAATCCGGACGTCGATCGCGGTCAGGCCGGGCGCGGGCTGTCGAGGTCGGCTGGTCTGGACGTGGGCGAGGACCGCCTGGCGCAATTGTCGCTCGGCCTGGGGCCAAGCCGCGAGGAGCCCGGCGACGGACCGGCTCGTGCCGTCGGCGTCCACTTGCAGGCCGGCGATCGAGTCGAAGAGCCGCTGCATGGCGTCGTCGAGGGCGCGGTCGGCCGGTGAGACGCTTGCCTCGCTCGGGGCGGATGTGGTTGTCTGGGCGAAAACGGCGGCGGGGAGGGCGGCCGTCGGCAGGATGAACGCGAGCGTCCGCATGACCGCTTGGACCATGCGAGCATGATAGTCCGCCGCCGGGGCAATGAAAACGAGGGCGTTGACGCAGCGCGGGCTTCGCCCGCAACCCAACGACGCGGGGACGCGGGGACGCGGCGACGCGGCGACGCGGCGACGTGGAGAAAGACCTCGCCGGCTTCGAGAATCTGCGCGGCGTGCGAAGATCCTGCGGGATAGCCGTGCAAAATGTCGGCGTCCGCTATGCCGAGGTCGCGGCCTGGAAGACGGGCCGGATGGAAGCCGGTCCCACACGGACCGACCGGCAAGATGCCGGTGCCACACGGTTACTCGAGGACCGGCTCGCCGGGCGAGACCATCTTGGGCTCGGATTCCTGCACGGACTGCTTGCGGTCGACCGTCCGGACCTCCCGCTCGCAGCCGGTGGTCAACGACAGCGCCGAAGGCCCCAGCACGAGCCACAGGACCAGCAGAATACGCTTCATGATTGTCTTACTCCTTGGCGAGATTGGGCTCAGCCGCCCTGCCTGGGGGCAACGACCACCCGCTGGTACGTACTGATCACCTCCCAGACCTGCATCCCGGGCACGCTGACGGTAACCTCGGCGGTGCCGTCGTCGGCGAACTTGGTGGTCTCGACGGTGGCTCCGACGAGCACCCCCTGCATGTGGGTCTGCACGTCATCGTGCTCGGCCACGAAATCCCGCACGAGCGTATCGCCTCGGATCGCCAGGCCGTTGATGTGTTCGGACAGCTTGCGTTTGGCGTCCAGCTCGGCGGCCCGGGCCGCGAGCAGCTTGCCTTGAGGCGTGCCCGCCTTGTCGGCGGGCGGGATGCCGTTGCCGGACATGCGGATCGGCATCTGGGCCCAGTCGGGCAATTGCTGCGAGGCTTCGACTTTCTGATTGTACGCGGCCAGCAGTCGTTGCGGAGGGATGCCCATGCCAGTGGCCTGGAACCTCTGCGTCTTGATGGACTGCGTGAGGTTGGTGATGTCGGTGCCTTTGATGTCGTTGCCACGAACCGACCGCGTGTGGAGTTCGTTGATGGTGGTGATCACCGATTCGACGGGTACCTCCATCGTGACC
>JACQVT010000289.1 GCA_016209665.1 Planctomycetota bacterium
CACAGGGGGGGCGGACATCCCTGCCCGCCTTGTTCACCGGCGTGTAGTCGAACCCGTTCAGGTCGCGTGAGACTCAAGGACGCAGGATCATGAGCGATAAAGGGCGCGTCTGGCCGGGTGAAATCGAAGCCGGTCAGGATGCTCAGACCGGAGCGGTCGTCTGGCAGGTGACCGGCCACCCGAGCATCAACCATAACCTCTACTTCCTGACCAACTCCTTCCTGCCCGACGAACGGTCGCTGGTGTTTGCCGGCTTCCGCACCGGGTCCGCCAACTTCTTCCGAGCGGGATTCCCGCAAGGCGACATCGTCCAACTGACCGATGCGCCCGGGATCAACAGCTTCTCCGCGGTTATCTCCGACGATGGTTCTCGGCTTTACTTCACCCGCGGCAACAGCGTGGTGAAGCTCGAGTTGGACAGTCTTCGCGAGGATGTACTCGGCGAGGTTCCCGGCGGCAGCCTCGGCGAGGTGAACCTGTCGTGCGACGGGCGCTGGATCGTCTCGGCCGCGCGGTTCAAGGGCGAGAACGGCATCGTGGTAATCGCCACCGACGGCAGCGGCACCCAGGTGATCCACCGCCAGGAGAACGTCATCATTCACCCGCAGTTCCATCCCGCCGACCCGGACGTGATCGAATACGCCAACGATCCCGCCCCGCGGATGCACCTCATCCGCCGGGACGGCACCGGCCACGAGGTCCTGTACGAGCATGACAACGACGAGTTCATCGTCCACGAAACCTGGCTTGGCCGCACCGGCGACCTGGTGTTCACCGTCTGGCCGACGTCGCTCAAACGCATGAGGCTGCCGTCGCACCGGATCGAGACCATCGCCGAGTTCAACGCCTGGCACATCTGCCCCAGCGCCGACGGCCGATTCATCCTGTGCGACACCAACTGCCCCGACCGCGGCGTGCAGCTCGTGGACGTGGCCGGCGGTAGCCGCCGGACGGTCTGTTACCCCGCCAGCAGCAACGGCGGCTCGCAGTGGGCCAAGGGTACCTATGCCACGGCGGCGGATTTCGAGGAGGCCGCCCGTCGGGCCGGTACCGCCGTCGAGGCCCAGTGCACCTGGATGGAGATGAAGACCGACACCGTCTACGGCCCGCAGTGGAGCCATCCGCACCCGGCCCTGACGCGATCCGGCCGACTCGCCGCCTTCACCAGCGACCGCACCGGCCGTCCGCAGGTCTACGTGGTGGCGATCGGGTAGGGACAGGCTCGCAGAGGATCAAGAGGGATGAGAGATGAGGAATGAAGGATGCGGGGGATGTCGTGGTGCGAGCGCGCTTCATCCGACCAGCCATCTTGGGCTCAGTCGTTCCTCAGTCCAGCCGCAGGGTCAGGCACTTGGCGGCGCCGCCGGATTTCAGATACTCCGACAGATTGACGGGATGGACGCGGTACCCTCGGCCGCACAGCTCGCCCACAAGCTGCGTGCACCCGGCGGGCAGGACGACCTGGTCGTCGACGCACACGGCGTTGCAGCCGAACTGCAGGGCATCTGGCTCGGTCACCTCGATCAGATCGTCGATGTTGGCCGTCAGGACCCGCCGGCCATAATCATCGAATGCCGCCGGATAGTACATCGCCTGTCCTGCCTTCAGCGGACAAAAGCAGGTATCAAGATGGTAGAAGCGAGGATCGGTAAGCTGCAGGGACAGGATCCGCCGTCCCAGCAGGCGGGCGATCAGATCGTGCGAGCGGATCTCGCTGCGAAAGTGATAGCCGCAGAACAGGTGCTCACCACAGAACAGCGCATCGCCCGCGCCCTCGAAGAAGACGTCCTCCGGCAGCTCGACGACCTTAAAGCCGTGGGCGGCAAACCACTCCCGAAAGACCGGCTCCTCGCCGCTGCGGACGGGGAACCTAAAGCGGCTGAGCACCACCCGGCGCCCCACGATCAGCCCGGCGTTGGCGGTGAAGACGAGGTCCGGCAGTCCCGGCCGCGGCTCAATCAGCTCCAGCGCCGCCTCGCACGGACCCGCCAGCACGTCCCGCAGGTGCCTCCACTGTGCCTCGGCCAGCGACGCCTCCGTCCCCCGGAGGCGCGACATCCAGGGGTTGATCTCGTACTCGATCCGGTAGTGTGTCGGCGGACACATCAACAACGTGGCCATCGATGGTTCCCTCAGCCCTGGTCAAATGGCTGATTCACGATAGAGCCTCAGACGGAAAATGTCGATCCGACGATGGTGGTTGTTGCAGCGAGCTTCTCCTGCTAGACTTAGGTATCATGAACGATGGTGGTTCCAAGGGTCACCCGATGCAAATCACGGTTCACAGGCCGGACCTCGAGCAGTTCGTGGAGGCCAAGGTAGAAAGCGGGGAGTATCCCACCCCTGACGCGGTGGTGGAGGATGCCCTGGTTAGGCTGCGAAGCGAGCAGGGCGACGGTGACTGGAGCACCGACGAACTACGGGAAGCAGTTCACGTCGGCTTGGAACAGCTTGCCCGAGGCGAGGGCGTTGAGCTAAACGGCGACCAGGAACTCGACGCCTTCTTCGATGATATCAAACGGGCTGGGCGTGAACGCCACGGTCAAGAGCCGACACCTCGATGAATTACCGCATTGCTCCCGAGGCCCGCCAGGACATCGCCGACATCTGGCTGTTCATTGCGCAAGCCAATCCCCTCGCCGCTGACGAAGTCATCGACACAATCAAGAATCACTTCCGTCAGATCGCCGAGCAG
>JACQVT010000348.1 GCA_016209665.1 Planctomycetota bacterium
ACGCCAACCAGCCAAAAACGATTCGTCTTGGCCACAGCCCAGACCCGGACGATGCGTTCATGTTCTATGGCCTGGCGACGGGCCGGGTGGACGCGGGGCGGTGGCGGTTCGAGCACGTCCTGCAGGACATCCAGACGCTCAACGAGCGGGCCCTGCGGGGCGAGCTGGAGATCACGGCCATCAGCATCCACGCCTACCCCTACGTGGCCGACAGGTATGCCCTGACCAACTGCGGATCGAGCATGGGCAACGGCTACGGGCCGATGGTGGTCACGCGGGAGCCGGTGGATGTGAACTGGCTGCACGGCCGGACGATCGCCGTGCCGGGCACGATGACGACGGCGTTCCTGACCCTCAACCTGCTGCTCGGCAAGGGCACGTTCCGGCACGAGGTGGTGATGTTCGACCGCATCCTGGACCACGTGGCCGCCGGTCGGGCGGATGCGGGCTTGATCATCCACGAGGGACAGCTTACCTACCGGAAACAGAAGCTGCATTGCGTCATGGACCTGGGCACCTGGTGGCTGCGGACGACGGGCTACCCGCTGCCGCTGGGCGGCAACGTGATCCGCCGCGATCTGGGCCAAGAGGCGATGCACGAGATCGCGGACATTCTCAAGCGAAGCATCCAGTACTCGCTCGATCACCGGGCCGAGGCGGTCGAGCACGCCCTGCAATACGCCCGCGACATGGGCCGTGACTTGGCCGACGAGTTCGTGGGTATGTACGTCAACCATTGGACGCTCGACTACGGCGAGAAGGGACGCTCGGCGGTCCGCGAGCTGCTGACACGCGGCCATCGCGCCGGCCTGGTGCCCGACGCCGGTGAGATGGAGTTCATTTAGGACCGCCAACAGAATCCCTGTATGGGACCGGCATCTTGCCGGTCCGATTGACCGGCTTTCAAGCCGGTCCCACAAGTTCCGTTAGATGCCCTGATCCCGATCCCACCAAAGGAGTTCGCTCTTGACCACGGTCGATCATCATGCTGCTACGCCACCGGACGGTGCGCAAGGAAGGGCTCCGCGACTCGTTTGGGCGGTGCCGGTGCTGGTGGTGTTTGCCGCGATCGCCTACGCGGGCCTGCTGTCGCGTGGGCCCAGCATGGGCGATCACGAGTGCATCAACGCGGTGGCGGCGCGGCAGGCCCTGCGCGAAGGCCAATTCTTCATCCCTTACGTGAACGACGCCCCCTGGGTCCGCAAGCCGCCGCTGGGCATGTGGCTCATCGCGGGGGCGGCGTGGCTGCTGGAGCGCGGGCAGGACATACCGGTGTCTGATTTCACGGCCCGACTGCCGTCGGCCGTCGGGGGCATCGTCAATGCCCTGGCGGCGTGCTGGCTGGGGGCCATGATGTTCGGCCGTCGGGCCGGGCTGGTCGCCGGGGTCGTCATGGCCGGCTGCGTGGGCTCGATCTTCTTCGCCCGCAACGCCCAGGTGGACATGGTGATGACCGCGTTCACCACGTTGTCGTTGGCCTGCTTCTGGCGAGCGTGCGTACACGAGCGGCCGGCGAAGTGGGCGATGATCGGGTTTTACCTGGCGCTGGCGCTGGCCATGCTGGCCAAGGCCCCGCTGCCGCTGGCGATCGTGGGCGGCTCGCTGACTGCTTATTGGTTCATCACGCGGCCGTTGGAGGCCATTCTCTCCGGAAGGACCAATACCGCGGTCGATGGGGACGCGCTCGCGCCCACGAAGCCGGGCCTTCTCGCCGAATGGGGCCGACAGGCGCGGGCGATCGCGAGAATGCGGCCGATCCTCGGGGCCGTGCTGTTCATGGTCGTGTTCGGGGCCTGGCCCCTGTACGTCTGGCTGAAGGTCGACGGCGCTGTCGAACTGTGGCGGACGGAATATCTGGACCGCGCATCCGGCGAAATGAGCGGCCAGGACGAGGGCTTCTTCTATTACCTCCCCACGCTTCTGGGTTTTGTGCTGCCGTATACCGTGTCGCTCATCGAGGCCCTGGCGGCGCCGTTTCTATCGTGGTATCGCGAGCATCGGCGCGGGTTGCTGTTCGCCTTCACGTGGGCGGCCTTCGGCACGCTGTTCCTCAGCGTGATGGCGTTCAAGCGGCCGCACTATCTGTTGCCCGTGTTGCCGGCCTACGTCCTGTTGCTCGCCCCGGTGATCGACCGGCTGTTCTTCGGAACGGTGCCGATGCTGGTATCGCCGCGGACGGTGCGGCTGGCCGCGGGGATAACCCCACCCGTTCTCGCCGTCGCGGCGATTGTGGGCGGCGTGGTGATCCACCGGGTCATGCCGGCGATGTTGCCCGGCTACGTGCTGGCGGTGGCGGTCGGAGTGGCCATCTGGACCGCGGCGGCGATGGCCTACCGGGCTCACCGCCGGGGATGGTCGTTTGTGCTTCTGAACGCCGGGACGGTGGCGATGACGCTGGTCGTCTGGCCGGTGCTGGGCGAGCACCTCGAGACGTCGCCTGAGGAGATGGCCCTGGCCAGGGAATTGGAGCGCCACGGCATCACCGGCCGCGACGAGATCCTCTGGGTGGGCAAGCGTCCGAACGCCCGGCTGGACTTCTACGCCCGCAT
>JACQVT010000276.1 GCA_016209665.1 Planctomycetota bacterium
CCGTCGGGCACGACGAACCGGTACGCTGCCATGTTCCAGCGCACGGACCGATACAGCGCATCATCCTCGGTACCCTCAATCGCGCTGCCGTAGTCGGCGAACGAGCCGCCGACCACCTCGATGCCCGGCTCGCCCGGCTTGAGCCGCTGCCGGACCTCGGACGGCACGATCAGCGGCACTTCGGTCCCGATGCAGGTCTTGACGCCCAGCCGCCGGGCGTGCTCGAACGCCGCCTTCAGCTTTCCGCCGAAGCGGTTGAACAGCTCGTTGCACTGTTCGGGCGTCGCCGGCCAGGGGGCCATGCCGGCCTGCACGTCCTGGCAATGGTTGTCGTCCGCGAACAGCATGGACGCCCCGTAGAGGTATTCGCTGGTTTTCTTCGGCTGGTAGCCCCACGTGCCGCTGACGGTGCTGAAATGGCGGGATGGGTAGCTCGCCTTGACGCGGCCGTCCTCGCCCACGTCCTCGGGCGGACCGATCCAGGTGAGCGGTTCGGGCCCCACGCCGCCCTCGGGGTACGTGTGCAGGCCGAGGAAGTTCATCCGCAGCTTGGGCAACTGCGAGATGATCGCCTGGTAGGCATCCAGGTCCCACCAGTCGGGCCCTTCGGGGAAGTCATGGAACGGCTGGATGCCCCGCAGCTCGAACAGCGGCCTCCCCGTGTCGGTGATGTCGGGGATCGCCAGCGGAATCCGTTCGTCGGGAACGACGTCGCCCTCCATGTAGAACCGCACGCCCAGATGCTCGGCGAACCGGTACGCTCCGTACAACGTGCCGATCTCATCGCCGCCGACGATGACCAGCGTCCTGCGGCCGTCCTGCCCCATCCGCTTGACCAGGTACTCCTGCGGGGCCAATCGGCTGATCGAGAACGCCATTCGGCCATCCGGCGCGTACTGATAGATCACGTCCCGGTCCTTGCGAGCCACGATGATCAGGTCAGCGTCCTTCGACGCTTCGTCCGCCCGACTGATCGGCACCAGCTCGCCGCTACGAACGTACAGGTATCGCCGCACCTCGCGGGCGGCCAGGCGCTCCGGATACGTCGCATCCTTCGACTCGACAATGACCATCGCACCCATCGCGGACATGACCGGCCCCGCCATCAGCACCGCCATCCCAGCGAGAAATCGTCTATGCATCGATAGCCCCATCCCTTACTCATGCTCCATGATCCATCGCCCACCATCGATCATCCATCATCCACCGACAGGTTGGCATTCGAACGTCATGTCATACGTCCAGTCGTCGAAATACAGGTTTCGGCCGTCCAACTCGACCTCACCGCGCTGGAAGTCGGCCGGCTCGCTCCGCAGGCTCGGCTTGGGCGGCGTCAGGGGCCAACCGTAGTCGAGGTTCACGATCATGCGGTAGGCGTCCTGGTGGCCCAGGTAGAACTCGCGGACCTCCGGGTCGTCGGACTTCTGCACGCCATAAGATGGATCGACGGGCAGCCAGCCCCAGGGCTCGATGTACATTTCCGCCCAGTCGTGCATATTCCACTCATCGGGTTTGCTCTCCCAGCCGGACTGCCATCGGGCCGGGATGCCGGCCGCCCGGCACATGGCGATGAACAGCGCGGCCTGGATGCCGCAATCGCCGCGTTTCGTCGCCAGGGCCTCGTGGGTGAAGCTGGGCACGATCGGGTACTCCTGCTCGGCACAGTACCGGATCTCGTCGCTGATGAAGTGGAAGATCCGCCGGGCTTTGGCCAGCGGGTTTCTCTCATCGGCCACGACCCGCGTGACCGTCGCTCGCAGTTCCGGCGAGAAGGCGATGTGCGGCGGCCGCTCGGCCAAGTACGCCGGATCGACCTTCGACACGTCCGCCTTCGCGTCGGCATCATCCAGTTTCGGATAATACGCATACGACACGTACTCGAACTGCGCCTCGAACGCCGAGGGCACCGCCGGGTCAGCGATCCGCTGCTCGAAATACAGCGTGCGGTGCCGCGGGCCGGTCAGTCGGCCGTCCTGCATGGCGTTCGGCGCCATCGTGTAGTTGGGCGGCGAGGTGCCGATCAGTCTGACCGTCTTCTGCTGGCGGTATTCCTGCGGATACGGCAGCCAGCAGCGCAGCAGAGACCCTGCCTTGGCCCCGGGCCGATTCGGCTTGACGGTAAGCTTGTACGTCACGCGATGGCGGATCGGCACCACCTCAACTTTGCCGGTCTCCTTCGCAGCGGCGATGACCTGCTTGAGGTGCTCGTGCAGCTTCTGTTCGGGCGTGAGACTGGCGGGTTTGTCGGGCGCGTCCTTGGCCGCGTGCTCGTCCCGGCGGCGCTTGGCCTCGGGGCAGAACCGGAAGATGTTCGACGGCTCGCGGATGAAGTAACAGATCTCACCGTCGAGCTGCCGGTACTGTACACCGCCGTCGGCCCTCCAACGCTCGACGTCGGCCGCGGTCACGTCGGGGATCGACCGGGCGAGCTTGGCCACCAGCCCGTCAAGCGTCAGGGCGTATTCCCGCCGAATCCGCCGGATGGTCTCGACCATTTCCTCGCGGGCCAGGTTCCCCTCGGCGTCATCCGCCGTAGCGGCTTCGGCCAGGACCGCCTCGGCCTGCTTGAGCGAGCCCGCCTCGACGAGTTCCCGGGCCTTGGTCACCACCGGGTCCGTTGATGTCCAGGCCCGGCTTGCTCCCGTCGGCGGATTCTCCTCCGCTCCCAGCACCACGAATCCCCCGCTCAGCGCGATTGTCGCCATAAGCGCGACCGCCTTTGTCATGATGTGGTCTCCCAGGCAACGTCTGACAACGCAGATTCGGCCACGATAATCAACCGCTCTTCATTTGCCAAATTCGTCCCGCCGCGGCACACTGGACCCATGCTGGACGGCCTGCCTCCTCCGCAGCCTGATGTGAACCGCATCAAAAGGGTGCTGCGCCGCGGCCGGCCCGACCGCGTGCCGCTGTTCGAGCTGGCCATCGCCGAGGAGGTGCTGGCGGAGCTGAGCGGCGGGCCGCTCGTGCCACTGCCCGCCGACCCGACCGCGGCCGAGCTTCGCGACTGGGCCGGCCCGCGGGTCATGTTGTGGCATCGCCTCGGCTACGACTATTACCGCGTCCGGGCGGAGATTCCGTTTCACCGCGACACGCTGGTATTGGAACGAAGAAGGCGGGCAGGGATGCCCGCCCCCCAAGCGGTCCAGGCCCAACGCCATTGGGCCAACGAGGGCCGGGGCGTGATCCAGACCCGCGACGATTTCGACCGCTACCCGTGGCCGCAGCACCGCGACATCGGCTTTGCCCAGGCCGAAGCCGCGATTGCCTGCCTGCCCTGCGGCATGGAGGCCATCGGTTTCTCCGGCGGCGTGCTCGAATGGGCGACCGCGATCATGGGTCTCGAATCGTTCATGCTCGCCCTGCACGACGACCCCGATCTGGCCCGCGACGTGGTCGACCACGTGGGCCGGGCGATCCTCGATGCGTTCGAGGTCTTCTGCGCTACGCCCGAAATCTTCGCCATCTGGCTGGGCGACGACATGGGCTTCAAGACCAGCACGCTGATCTCGCCGGGCCACCTGCGCGAGGACATCCTGCCCTGGCACCGCCGCTATGCCGAACTCGCCCACCGCACCGGCCGGTTCTTCATCCTGCACAGTTGCGGCCACGTCGAGGCCGTCATGCCCGACCTGATCGACACCGTCGGCATCGACGCCAAACACAGCTTCGAGGACGTTATCGTACCGGTGGAGCAGTTCAAGTCCCGCTGGGGCAGCCGCGTGGCCGTCCTCGGCGGCGTGGATGTCGACCTGCTCAGCCGCGGCACGCCCGACCAGGTCCGCCGCCGCACCGGTGAAATCCTCGACGCCTGCGCCCCGGCCGGCGGCTACGCCTGCGGCTCGGGGAATTCCATCACCAACTACGTGCCCGCCGCCAACTACCTGGCTATGATCCAGACGGTCCACGACTTCAACCGACGCACGTAGCAGCCAAGTGTGCTTGTGCAGAAGCGAATTGAATTGAGCCGCCAAGACGCCAAGGACGCAGAGAAGCATGTAACCGCCGTGATACACTGGAAATACCCAACCGTCCTGCTCTTCTCTGTGTCCTCGCGGTTCAATCCCTCTTCGCTGTCTGCGCTATTGTCTTTCAGTCTCCCTATCGGTATCTTTATCGCTGATGCCTCTCGCCGATGGGATCGATCTGCCGATTGTCCTGGCTGGTGGACTGCTGACCTTTGGTCCGCTGACGTTGGCGGTCAGCCTCGTTGAAGCGATCGTATTCCGGGTTGCCCTCGGGGCCTGGATACGACGCGCTTACTGGCGCATCCTGGCCGCCAACGCGGTCTCGACGTTGACCGGCGGGATCGTGCTCGCGTTCCAGGATGCAATCATCGATGCCAGCGGCATCCGCCGGAGCGTTCCCGACTTCGTCCGCGGCTACGTTTGGGTCTCCCTGGTCCTGATCTCGCTATACTGGGCCAAGTCCGTCCTGGTGGAGGGGTTCATCGTTTCGACGCGCAGGTTTGCGGAACAGTTCGCCACTACCCGGCGGCGGTTGTTTCGCACCGTGGTGCTTGCCAACCTCGCCAGCTACCTGTTCACCGGCCCGTTGTTCTACCTCGTGACGCGTCCGACCTTCGGCCACCTCCAACTGAGCAAGGAGACCTCCTGGACCGTCAACCCTGACGTCCCGGTCTATTACATCGACGCACAGGATCATTTCGTCAAACGCATCACTGTTGCCGGCCAGGACCGGCAGACCGTCATTCCTTACCCGGTTACAGGGTATATCATCTGCGGTCGGGCTGATGCATACGTCTATCGCGGAACGGACCAGTACCTGTATGTGCTCCGGTCGCTGAACTTCACGCCGATTCGGGTAACCAATACGAGCGAGCGGTTCTATATGCCGTCGGTGGGTCTCTCGCCTGATCAACGCAGGCTCGCTTTCGTTCAGCCCTCCAACACCGACGAGTACCCGAACACCTGGCGTCTGCGAGTCGCCGATCTGGACAATGGACGGATCGACGACGCGCCGAACCTCACGATCGAGACATGGAATCCGGTTGTCGCCTGGTCGGCCGATGGGAAGCAGATCCTTGTGTCGAACGGTGACACGAAGGTCGTCGCGATCCAGGCTGCACCGCCCTGGCCGTCTAGCGAACAAGAGCGGCATCCTCCGATCAGCAGTCTCGCCGAAAGCTACACCCACGGTTCGAAGGAGGCTCTTAACCGCGGATTCTACAACCAGTTTATGGAGGACACGCAACGGGAATACAGAGTCGAGGACTATCCCTACCTCGGTTCCCGCGTCTGGGTCCGACGAAGGGATCAGACTGTACTGACCGTCACGAACGATTACGGTTTCCTGAAGCTTGGATGGCCGACGGCGCACAGCCCCAGCTTCCTTCCCAAGGGGGCCGAGTTCTTGCTTGAAGAACTGGGCGGTGTCTATTTGGTCGGCATCGATCAGCGCCGCATGAGCCTGCTGGTTCGCGGAGGGGGATATGCGATGCTCACGCCCCGGTTCCGCGTCGGTTTCTCTACGGCCATGGCCAGCACGGGGCCCGCGTCTGACCCAGGACCCTGATGATCAGGACGGTTTCGAGTCCTGCCA
This sequence comes from Planctomycetota bacterium, assembly GCA_016209665.1. GTDB lineage: Bacteria > Planctomycetota > Phycisphaerae > UBA1845 > PWPN01 > JACQVT01. The sequence continues at coordinate 5,563 of JACQVT010000276.1, forward strand.
GCTTTCCCCCGTCGGCTTACCCTGCTATTCTTCTTCACCGGGCTCTTTCGTCGTTCGGGGCAGTGAGAGGATACTTTCTATGCGTCACACTCAGATACTCTTGGCCATCGTGGGCGGCATTGTCCTGCCCGCCTCCGTCCGTGCACTCGAATGGAAGGGCGTCATCGTCGGCGATGCCGTGCCGGGATGGCGGGTGCGGGGCGAGTCGAAGGATGTCTGGGTCGTCAAGGACGGCATGTTGCAGTGCGTGGCCGGCGAGCGGAAGTGGGGCGAATGGATCGGCACCGAGGCCGAGTACACCGACGTGGCCGTCGACTTCGAGTACAGGATGTCGCCGGGCGGCAACAGCGGGCTGTATCTGCGGACGCCTCCACAGGGGCATCCATCCAGCGTCTCGATCGAGATTCAGTTGCTCGACGATGAGGCCGAGAAGCACAAGGACCTCAAGCCCGCCCAGTTCACCGGCTCGATCTACAAGCTCGTCGCCCCGGCCAAACGCAACGCCAAGCCTCCCGGCGAATGGAACCACATGCGGGTGACGGCCGACCGCGACCACATCACCGTGGTGCTCAACGGCGAAACGATCGTCGACGTCGATCGTCGCGACTGCCCGGAACTGCTCAACCGCTCGACCCGCGGAGCGGTCGGCTTCCAGGACCACCACACGCCGGTGTGGTTCCGCAACATCCGCATCGCCGACCTGGCCCAGGATCGCCTGCAGCGCAGCGCCTGGTGGCGGGACGCCAAGTTCGGCCTGTTCATCCACTGGGGCGTTTACAGCGTGCTCGGCCAGGGCGAATGGAACATGAAGGTCAGCCGCATCCCCGCCGCCGAGTATGAGAAGCTCACCGCCCAGTTCAACCCGACGGGCTTCGACGCCGCCGAGTGGGTCGGCCTCGCCAAACGGGCGGGCCAGAAGTACATGGTGATCACCTCCAAGCACCACGACGGCTTCGCGATGTTCGATTCGAAGGTGTCGGACTACACGATCGTCAAGGCCGCGCCGTTCAAGCGCGACCCGATCAAGGCACTGGCCCAGGAGTGCGGCCGGCAGGACGTGCGGTTCGGGCTGTACCACTCGATCCTCGACTGGCGCCACCCGGATTACGATCCCATCCCCGACTGGGACCCGGCCCGGAGCACTATCCCGACCAACTTCGACCGATACCTCGCCTACATGACCGCCCAGGCCCGCGAGCTGTGCACGGGTTACGGCCCGCCGGCCTGCTGGTGGTGGGACATGCCGGTCTCCCACGAGGGTCACGCCGACCGGATGAAGTTCGCCCGGATCAACGCCATGATCCGCGAGTTGCAGCCGGGTATTCTGATCAACAACCGCTCGGCCATCACCGAGGATTTCGACACCCCCGAGCAGTACATCCCCGCCACGGGCATCAAAAACCCCGACGGCTCACCCAAGCTGTGGGAGGCGTGCATCACGCTGACCACGGGCCACGGCTCGCACCCGCCGACCGCCTGGTGGGGCTACGACAAGAACGAGACCGAGTACAAGACGCCGGAATTCTGCATCCGCATGTTGATCGACGTGGTCTCCAAGGGCGGCAACCTGCTGCTCAACGTCGGCCCCGGGCCCGACGGTCGGATCCAGGACGCGGAACGCGGCGTACTGGAAGCGATGGGCCGCTGGCTCGCCGTCAACGGCGAGGCGATCTACGGCACGACGGCCAGCCCGTTCAGCCATCTGCCGTTCCTGGGCCGGGCCACCGTCAAGGGCGACGTGCTGTACGTGCACGTGTTCGCCCGGCCCGCCGACGGTCGGCTCGTGCTGCCCGGTCTGACCAACGAGGTCCGCAGCGCGAAACTGCTGTCCGTCCGCGACGCAGCGCCGCTCGCGGCTTCGCGGGGTGCCGGTGACGTCGTGGTGGAGTTGCCCGCCGGGGCCCCCGAATCCATCGCCACCGTCGTCGCCCTGCAGCTCGATGGCCCGCCCCGCGTCGAGCCGTTCGCCATTCGGCCCGAGGCCGACGGCACGCTCACGCTCCCCGCGACGTATGCCGAGATCCGTGCCCGCCACGGCCAGCGGGCCCGCTTCGACACTGCCGGCGAGCAGGTCTACGTCGGCAACTGGACCAGTCCGAACGATCACGTGTGCTGGCAGTTCCAGGTCAG
>JACQVT010000307.1 GCA_016209665.1 Planctomycetota bacterium
ATCCTCGCCCGGAACCGAACGATCCCCGCCACGCCAGGGAAACTGCGACGCGGCGACGAACTTTCCCTCCAGGGGGCGGCGGCGTAGACTCCCCCATCATTCGGAGGATGAGCCATTGGATGATCGTCAGCCATTTGACGCGGTGCTGGTGGTGGGGTTCGGCGGTCCGGCAGGGCCGGCGGACGTGCGGCCGTTTCTGGCCAACGTGCTGCGGGGACGGCGGGTTCCGCCGCATCGGGTCGAGGAGGTGGCGGCCAATTACATGCGGTTCGGCGGGGTGTCGCCGTTCACGGAGATCACGCGGCGGCAGGCGGCGGGCTTGCAGGAGCGGCTGCGGCGGGCGGGGGCGGCGATGCCGGTGTACGTGGGGATGCGGAACTGGCATCCGTACCTCATCGACACGCTGCGGGAGATGAGCGTCAAGGGGCATCGCCGGGCGATCGGGTTCATCGCGGCGGCCCACCACTCGTACTCGAGCTGCCAGCAGTACAAGGAGAACGTCCGCGACGCCCGCCGACAGATCGTCGGCGAGGGTCACGCCGACGTCGAAGTCACCTACGTCGACAGTTGGTACGATCACCCGCTGTTCATCGAAACGATCCACCGGCACACGGCGGCGGCGCTCGAGCGGCTGCCGGAGGAACTGCGGGCGACGGCACGGATCGTTTTCACGGCCCACAGCCTGCCGCTGAGCCTGGCCCAACAGTGCCGGTACGAGGAGCAGCTTCGGGAGACGATCGAGAGGGTCATGCAGCGGGTGGCTGATCGTCCTGAAGAACGGAAGACGGACCGGCTGGAAGCCGGTCCCACACAGATTTGGGGGGCGGGCATCCCTGCCCGCCTTGGGAGAACGGATCGGCCGGAAGCCGGTCCCACAGGGACAGCAGCCGGTCCCACACAGAACAGAACCGGTTCTGACCGGCTGGAAGCCGGTCCCACAACGCGGGAGTGGGCGCTGGTGTACCAGAGCCGCAGTGGGCTGCCGAGCGAGCCGTGGTTGGAGCCGGACATCCGCGACTACCTGCGGGCCGAGCGGGCGGCCGGCTTGGCGGCGGCGGTGGTGGTGCCGGTGGGGTTCATCTGCGATCACATCGAGGTGCTGTTCGACCTGGACACGCAGGCGGCGGCGCTGGCCCGCGAGATCGGCCTGGTCATGGTTCGGGCCGACACGGCCGGGGACGACCCGCTGTTCATCGACATGATGGCCGACGTGGTGCTGGCCAAAGTCAATCGGCATCGCCGATTTCCGGCGATGCCGATCGTTTCAGGACTCGGATGGTAGCCCGGCCGCTCCCGGCTGGGTGATTGAGGGCCGGATGGACAGCCGAGGGCGGCTGTGCCACTCGGCCTTCCCGCGGTTCTACCGTCGTCGGCGGAGGGCCAGCACGGCGCCCAGGCCGAGGAACAACGTCATGCCCGGCTCGGGAATCGTGAACCAGCTCTCGGTGGTGAAGCCGTTGGCCCCGCCCGGCGAGTAGACGTACAGGTATTCGGTGTTGTTGTCCACGATGTACAGGTTGCCGGCGGCGTCCCACGCCACGTCACGGTTGGTCGCGTTGCTCGCGATGGTGATCGAGGTCACGATGCTCTTGGTGGTCGGATCGAAAATGTGGACCTTGCCGGCGTTGTAGGTGGCCAGGGCGAGCATGCCCGTCACGGGATCAACGGCAAGGCCGCGGGTACGGCGGACCGGATCGGCCAGCGAGTTGGCGGCTCCGTCGGGGACGGACTTCCACAGCACGGTCGTGCCGTCGGCGCTCACCTGCATGAGGCTGGCCAGGGTGTCGGTGGAGCTGCCGCTGCGGTCCTGGCTGACCCACCAGGTGCCGTCGAGGCCGCGGGCCATGTCATCGTAGTAGTTCATGATGTTGCCCTTGAGGGCTCCCTGGGCCCCATCGTCGTAGAAGATGCTGGGCTGGCCGGTGTGGGGATTGCCGGCCATCACCGAGTCGATGTCCACCTCGTACTTGAGGATGCTGCCGATGCCGCCGTGGGCGGGGTCGGCGCCAACATCGAAGTCCTCGTCCATCGTATAGACAGTCACGTTGGCGCCGCTGCCTTCGACGTGGACGGTCGGGATGCTGCCGTGATTGGCCGCCTTGCCGGAGGCGACGCGCCCGCTGTCGTCGAGGACGGACCTGGCGGTGTTGAAGTCCGGGTCGCCCACGACCAACTGGGAGTTGCTGTCGGACCAGTCGGTCAGATAGACCTTGTTGTCGGGGCCGACGGTCAGGCGGAACGGGCTGTTGGTGCCGCCAAAGGTGGCGCCGCCCTTGCGAGAGGTGTTGCCCTGTCCGTCGGCATCGGTGCCGTCGGCGTTGAGCATGTAGACGCCGTCCTGGACGGCGCGGCCGGCGAGGGTCGTCCCGCCGACGGACTCGGCCATGTAGATGCGGCCGAAGTACTTGCCGGCGGGGTTCTTGTTGACATCTACCCCACGGGGGCTGTACATGTTGGTCTGCGTGTTGTTGACCGACGTCTTGGTCCAGTCACCGTAACCGGTGGCGGAGGCAACGATCTTGACGGTGTACTGCTTGCCGCTCTCGCGGCCGGTTCCGTTCCAGGTCCAGCTCTGGGTGCCCTTGGTGAGGTTGCCCAGGTTTTCGGAGTAGACCATGCCGCCGCCGACCTCCCAGACCTGGGCGGTGACGCCGACGGTGGCGTCCTCATTGAGGATGTAGCTCAGGCTATCCGGGCCGGTCTGCTCCAGACGCGAGGCGTAGACGTTGCCGAACACCGCTGCCGGCGTCATGGCCAAAGCGGCGGCCAGCACGACGCACACACAACTCTTGCACATGATTGTTCTCCTCTCCTCCCTTGGATCCAGGCCCCGCCGCGCACGGCGCGGGCAAACCTCGACAACAGCGATGACGTGTGCGGGAGTCTTCGAGGTCCTCCGTCGATTGCGAAAGAAGAGGTGGGTCTGAGCAGGTCGTGAAACCGCTGGATACCAAGCAGACGAGTCGGTCGCCCTACCCCGTGGACTCTCCCTCTCCCGCGCTTCGGATCATGCCCCTCCAAGGCTCACCGGTAAGACAGGCGCGAACACCTGCCTCATGAGGTCATTATCACAGGGACTCTAGCCGGTGTCAACGAAATAAAAAACGCGAAAGGTCGGCAGGCACGGCGGAGCGTAAAAACGCCCAGGCAGACGTAAAAACGCTTAGTGCCTGGAAGCATGGCCGAGCCTGGCAAGAGAGGAAGAAACAGGCTCAGGCGACGCTTCCAGGCACTCACGTCGGTTTCTGGAACAAGTCGCTATTAGAGAGAACGAAAACCGGGGCCGGGCCTAACGCGGAGCGACGATTTTTTGTGATGAATCCGCTGGCGTAGCCTGTGAAAGCGCGTTAAGCTGCTTTGCGCAAAGTATTTACCGTCACCGGGCAGGGCCGGTGTCCGCCGGCCGAAATGGGCCGGGCTCGGGTCCGTCCGATATCCCAAGTGGGGCTGCACGGCTCATGGAAGACGCCAGGTTCAGAGAACTGATAGAGCGGCTGGACGCCGGTGACACGGCGGCGATGGAGGCCCTGCTCGTCGGCGGGTTCGACCCGCTGCGGGCGGCCGTCGCCCGCCAACTGGGCGAACTGGCCGGCAAGGCCCAGGTGGAGCCGGAGGACGTGATCCAGGAAGTCTACTCGGCAGCCTGGGCCCGTCTGCCGGGTATGCGTTTCGACAACTTCGAGGCGTTCGTGGCCTGGCTGCGCCAGATCGCCCAGAACAAGCTGATCGACCTGCATCGGGCGGTGCTGGCCGACAAGCGCGACGTTCGGCGGCAGGCGCCGGCGTGGGAGGTGCAGAGCGGCACGTACGTCAACCTGCTGGACCGGGTGGGCTCGCCGCTGGCGACGCCGAGCCAAGGGGCGGCCCGCAACGAGGCGGTGGCCGTCTTGATGGTGCGGCTGTCGCAGTTGCCCGAGGACTATCGGCAGGTGATTCGCTGGCGGCTGATCGACGGCGACTCGGTCGCCGAGGTGGCCCGCCGCCTCGATCGCAGCGAGGCCGCCGTCCACATGCTCCTGCATCGGGCCCTCAAACAGCTTCGCGAACTGATGGGCGCGCCTTCCGATTACTTCACTCAGACCTGAGCCAGCACTGCGGACTGCGCTCACAACCCAAGGACGCGGGGACGCGGAGAC
>JACQVT010000294.1 GCA_016209665.1 Planctomycetota bacterium
CTCGTCGATGTCCTGGTCGTAGACGGGGATGCCCGCCTCAATCCGCAGCACCTCGAGGGCCGACCGCCCGACGGGTCGCAGCCCGGGCCCGCCCAGTTCCAGGAGGCGCCGCCAACAGGCGGCCGCGTCGGCGGATTCGACGAACAGCTCCAGCCCGAACACGCCCGCGAAATCGGTTCGCACGGCCAGCCGCGGCCGGTCCTCCAGAACGACCTGCGCCGTTCCAACTTCCGGCAGCCTGCCCGCGTGCGTCGCCCCGAGTGCTCCGGCGATCTCGGCCGCCCGCGGCCCCAGCAGGCCGACGCGGCAGAACTCGCTGCTGCGATCGGTCAGGGTGACATCCTCGACGACGTGGTACCGCTCCATGTGGGCCATCGCCTTGGCCACCAGCCGCCGATCGATGTCCAGCCAGATGACGTCCGGCCGCACGAGGATGTTGCCGTCGAACAGGATTCGCCCCTTGGCGTTGATGGCGAAGGCGTAATTGCCCTCGCCCGGCTGAAGCGTCTTGACCGCGTTGGTCACCAGGTTGTGCAGCCAGGCGGCCCGGTCCTTGCCGGCGATCTCGATCAAGCCGCGGTCCCGCCGGTCGCAGATCGCCGCCGCGCCCGCCGCCGTGTCATATTCGGCTCGGGGATCGCCGAAATCCGCCGCCAGCGGGACGCCGTTCACATCCAGCACCCGGCCTCCCACCGCCGCGATAACCTCATCCAGCGGATACTCGCCCATTTCAAGGTCTCCTGTCGCTTGGTCCCGTCCCCGCTGGTATAGGACCGGTCCGGCCGTTCGGCAACACCGGCTACCCACGACGGGTGGCTGCGGACCAAGAGGAGAAGGCTGCGGCCTTGTTCGGCCGGGATGGATCGTCGATAATGCCGATGGCCCGGAGCGTATCCGGCTGAAGCGAACGAGATGGGCACGTCGATTGGCGATACTCAGCAGAGGGAAGAACCGTGAGTCAAGACACAGAGCATCGTGCGTCGCGTCGGGAATTCCTTAACACCTCGGGCCGGATCGCGGCCGTGTCGGCCCTCGGGTTTGGGGCCGTCCCTGCCGTCCATGCGGCGGAGAGTAACACCATCAAGGTTGCCCTCGTCGGCTGCGGCGGACGAGGCACGGGCGCGGCGGCCAACGCCCTCTCCACGACGAGCGGCCCGACCGAACTGGTGGCCATGGCCGACGTGTTCGATGAGCGACTGCAAGTCAGTCTCAAGAACCTCGCCGGGAAGTTCGGCAAGCAGGTCAACGTTCCGAAAGACCGCCAGTTCCTCGGCTTCGACGCCTATAAGAAGGCCATCGACTGCCTCGACGGATCGGGTGTGGTCATCCTGGCCACGCCACCGGGTTTCAGGCCGCCGCACCTGGAGTACGCGGTGAGCAAGGGCTGCCACGTGTTCATGGAGAAGGCGTTCGCCGTGGACGGCCCGGGGATTCGCCGCGTGCTCAAGGCCGGCGAGGAGGCCGACAAAAAGAACCTGAAGATCGCCGGCGGCCTGATGAGCCGCCATTCCACGCCGCTAGCGGAGGCCGTGGGCAGAATCCACGACGGCATCATGGGCGAGGTCATTACCTGCTGGCCCTACCGCGAGCATGGCCCCGTGGGCCACAAGCCGAAATCGGCGGACATGACCGAAATGGCCTACCAGATCAAGCACTTTCACAACTTCAACTGGCTGGGCGGCAGCTTCATCCTGGACTGGCTGATTCACAATCTGGATGTGTGTTGCTGGGTCAAGGACGCCTGGCCGGTGTCCGCCCAGGGCCAGGGCGGGCGGCAGGTGCGCAGCGAGCCGGACCAGATGTTCGACCATTATGCCGTCGAGTACTCGTTCGCCGACGGCACGCGGATGTTCGCCCAAGCCCGGCACATGGCCAACTGCTGGGGCTTCTGGGGCGCGGTGATTCACGGGGCCAAGGGCGCCGCCGTGCTGGGCGAAGGCATCAAGGACCCGCTCATCTACAAGGGCCACAAGCGAACCGACGACAACATCGTCTGGCGGTACCAACCCGAGAACAACGATCCCTACCAGTACGAGCACGATCTTCTGTTCGAGGCCATCCGCCAGAACAAGCCGTACAACGAGACCAAACGCTCCGCCTACGCCGCACTGGTGGGCATCCTCGGCCGGATGGCCGCCGAATCAGGCCAGGAGATCACCTGGGAGCAGGCTCTCGCCTCAGACCTCGTGCTCGCCCCGGGACTGGAGAACTACACCATGGACTCCACGCCGCCGATCGTGCCCGACGCCCAGGGTCGATACCCGGTGGCGATACCGGGTGTTACCAAGGTGCTCTGAGCACGGCTTCGAACGGCAAACGCGCATGCATTTTCAGACTCTTGAGTGGCAAGCCGGGATGGCGCGCGATATGATAGCCTGAGGTGCGATATGGCTGAGGCAGCAATCAGCGTCCCCCAGATCGGCCCCGAGAGTCATGGTATGCGCATGACCCTGGACGACTTCGCTCGCGTCGAGGGACAACCGGGATACATCTTCGAGTTGGAAAAGGGAGTGATCGTCGTGGTCGATGTGCCGGGAGTGCCGCACGCGTACATCAAGCAAGTCGTGCGCGATGCACTTGTCCAATATCGGCTTTCCCATCCTCAACGGGTCTCTCTGATCGCGGAGACCAGCGACTCTGCTCTGCGGATGCCGGAGATGCAGTCGGAACGTCATCCGGACATCTCCGTCTACCTGACGGCTCCCCCGACCGAGGAGGCCCAGCCCTGGGAGTACTGGATCCCTGAAATCGCCGTCGAGATCGTGTCCGAAAGCAGCGCCCACCGCGACTATCACATCAAGCCCGACGAGTACCTCAAGGCAGGTGTCCGCCTCTACTGGATCATCGACCCTCGCGACCAGACCGCGACCGTTCTGACCAGGCGAGGTGACAAGTGGCGAGAGCAGAAGCTCGACTCGACCGGCGCACTGAGGACCAGCATGCTCCCGGGTTTCGACCTTAAACTCGCAGACGTATTCGCCGCGGCCAGGTAGAGGCCGCGGTCGGTTTTGAAAACCAAACGAGAAGACGCACCTGATCCAAGCGCCGGACATCCTCGGCCGCATGGCCGCCGAATCAGGTGAGGAGATCACGTGGGAGCAGGCCCTCGCCTCGGATCTCGTCCTCGCGCCGGGCCTGGCGAACCTGACCACGGACACTACTCCGCCGGTCGCGCCTGATGCCCAAGGCCACCACCCGGTGTCGATCACGGGCGTAACCAAAATGCTCTGATCGCCCTACCCTTGGATCTTCATATGTGTCGGCAGTTCAGATGCCGAGATGAAACCCGCTTCGAGAGCCGCGGCCTTGTTCAGGACGAAGCTTCGCGCGTTCCCGACATTCGTGACTTCCCGCTGCTCAGTGCAGCCCCAGTGAACTTACGCCGATACCGCCGTCGGTTCGCCATCCTCGCCCGTGATCCCGCGAAGATAGTCGGAGAGTTCCTGGAGGACCTGATTGTATCGTGTCGGGTCTTCCTCCGGTCGCTGTGAGAATTTCCAGTTGGAGTATGGTCCGAATTCCATCACCAGTCTGGAGTAGACAATCATCCTGCGTTCGTGTGTCCATGTCATCTGGCCGCTCCTCGTTGTCCTGTTTTTGGGGTTCTGATCGCGTCTTACCCAGCTCGCCTCTCAAGGCACAAGTATGCTTATTGTGGGCTTTGCCGGTCGGCAACGCAAGCGGATTCTGCTGTTCACATCAGGTTCCTGCCGATTCTTGTTTCTATCAAAGTCATGTTTCTCCGATTTACTGTGCATCCTAAAACCCTGAAAACCGACCGGCGGGAAGCCGGTCCCACACGGGTTTTAGGATGCACTCTTAGAACCATCACAAAGCTACGCCTCGATTGAGCACAAAGGATTGCGATTTGAACCCATCAAACAAGAAGAAATGGAAGCGACGGTCAGCAAGAACGGCGGGATTAGCAACCTTATTTGTTGTTGCTCGTCCACGAGTTATCTCCATCCGGGTGTAACAGTCACAAAACACCTGTAATGAGTGGATGCGCAGTCATCAATTACAAAAACGTCAGTCTCTTTCGATAGCCATTCCATCCGGCCATTTGGGACAGTCGCAGGGACGGTCGCCTGCTGGTGCGAGGAGGAAGGGGCCACCGCCGGGGGCGGTCGAGGCTCGACGCCAACCTCACCCTGTTCAATTCCCACTCAACCGCCGATCAGCACACCCGCGACCTTCTCCGGCCTATCGCACCCGCGAGCCCGCATCGCACCGGTTCACCGGCTTGTCAACTCAACCACTGGTTCGCCGGCCTCCAGATGCGCCCGGGCGGCTGGAAACGCGCGGGTCAGCAACTCGCGCAGAGCCCGGTTGGTCACGTTCCCACACGTGATCCAGAGGATCTGCGGCGGCGGACCCAACCGCGTCACGATATCCACGAAGTCCTCATCCTTGGTCATGATGACGTGCCCGGGCTGGCGCGCGTGCTGAAAGATGTCAATGTCCTGGGCTTGCCGTAGGCCGACTGATTCGAGGTTGGCCGCCTCGACGCCGAACTGTGCAGTCAGCCAGCCGGCCAGGGCCGGGGGCAATTGAGCGTCGATCCAGATCGTCACGCGGCCACCTGTGGGAACGTCGCGCGGCGTGCGGCGAAGAGCAGACAGGCGCGGATGTCGTCCGGCTCAAGATCCGGGAAGTCAGCAAGGATCTCTTCGGGGCTCACGTCGCACGCGAGCATCTCCAGAATGTCGCTGACGCGAATTCGCAGGCCGCGGATGCACGGGCGCCCGCCGCACTGGCCCGGCGTCTGAGTGATTCTCGAAAGCAGCGAAGCATCAATGGCCATGACTCATCCTCGTGGGGTCACGATACTTCAATTGTAGCGGAAACACCGATGGCGGCAATGGCAAGGACTGCAGACACCGCCTCAGCCTTCACTTGCCTCCGGCTGACGGCTGAGAGGCGACATCTGACAGCTCAGCCGGCTTGACGCCCTTTTTGTGGCCGGCGAAGCCGAACGGCGACGGGTGGTATTGCCCCACGATGTCCACGTTGGCTTTAGGCGGGATCTTGTCCTCCATCCCGAGGCACCAATAGGTAGCATTGACCAGCAGGCGGCGCAGGCCCTCGCTTTCCAGATCGGTCGCGGCGCCCATGGTGATGGTGAAGACGCGGCGGTTCCCAGCCGAGGGCGGCTGGGCCACAGATTTCCCAGTCGGGGGCGGCTGGGCTACAGTGCCCCGGTAGGTCTTGATCCAGGCGACGGGCATCATCGGGTCGTTCTGCTCGCCCGACACCGGCTGGTCCGTGGGCTTCATGCCCTCCAGGACCTCACCCAGGACCAAGGCCTTGCCGTCGTCGGGCAAGGGGCTGCGCACGGTGTAGACGTCAGTCGGCCCCCAGATGTCCTGGCAGCCGCGGACGATGGGATGGTCCTTCATGTCCGGGGCGATGACGCCGCGGGAACTCTGCTTGCCATGATGGCCGTGATGGCTGATCCAGGTCTCCCCGAGAATCCGCCGGCCGAATCCGCCGACCCAGCCCTCCTGCTTGCTGTCGAAGCTGTATCGGTCGTAGGTCTTGCCCTTGGCGATCTTGAACGCATGCGTCGCGGTCCGCATTCCGATGATCGGCTTGCCCGACTCGACGTAGTCAACGATGTACTTCATCTGTTCGTCGGGCAGGTCGCGGAAGCGCGTGGCGATGATCATCAGGTCGGCGGTCTTGAGGGCCTCGAGGCCGGGGATGTTGTCGACGACCTGGGGATTGATCCTCCCGTCCTTGGGGTCGACTGCGAAGAGCACGGTGCACTTGAAACCGTGGTGCCGGGCGAGGATCCTGCCCAGTTGCGGCAGAGCCTCTTCCGAGCGGTACTCCTCGTCCCCGGAGACCAAGACGACGTGCTTGCCCCTGCCCGGGCCGTCGTAGCCGTCATGCGTGACCCACAGGTCGGCGGCCGCGGCCGAATGGAAGGGTGTGAAGGCCAACATCGTCGGCACAACCATCCAGATCAAGCCTCGCCTCATGTGCAGCTTCTCCTTTCCCGGCCGCAAGCATCCACGCCGGCAGGTGTGCCGCGTGACGCTGCTTCGCGCACCGCAGGTTTCGGCCAGTATAAGCGGAGAGCGGCTGTCTGTCGAAAGGCCGCCTGTCCCGTGCCACGATCATCCCCGGCCGGCGCAAGCTCCTTCTCGCGTGCCTGATAGACCCGACGCTGACCCACGCCAGCAAGAAGCCGGTATCGGCATGGATGAATGACCCACCTCCTGAAGCAACCACGAGATGTGGCCTACCTCAATGGCATTCGACTCCCGAGCCCCTTTTTCCGCGAGGAGGCGAGACGCCCCAACCGGTAAGACACGGTAGCCGCAAGAACCCGCAAAGGACTCAAAAGAAGCGCAGGTTCGTAGCTTTTTTGCGTCTTTTGCGGCTTTTTGCGGCCAGTTGTCTTCCTCCCTGTCCGGTTCATACGTTAACACGTTCACACGTTCTCACACTCTTCACGTTCGCACACTCCACTGACCACGGACCACTGACAACTGACTACCTCCCACTTGAATTGCCCCTCCCGCGCGGCTAGCATGAATAGCGATGGGTGTGCACGGCTTGCGAGTGCTGGTGGAGCGTCATGTTCACGGGCATTGTCCAGACGATGGGCGTCGTTCAATCGGTCGGCCGGCGACCGACGGGGGCGCGTCTGGTCGTGGCGGCCCCGGAACTGGCCCGGCCCATCGCTGACGGGGCCAGCATCTGCGTCAGCGGCGTTTGCCTCACCGTCGTATCCAGCGACGAATCCCGCATCGAATTCGACGTGGTTCCCGAGACACTCAGCCGAACGACGCTCGGCGGGCTGGTGCCTGGCTCGCGAGTCAACCTCGAGGCCAGCCTGCGGGCGGGCGACCCGATGGACGGCCACGTCGTCCAGGGGCACGTCGACGGCATCGCCCGCGTCCGCGACATCCGCAGCGGTGGCGAGGGCCAGCTTTGGACGTTCAAGGCCGACGCCGACATCATGCCCTACGTCATCCCCAAGGGCTCGATCGCCATCGACGGCATCTCGCTGACCATCGCCCGCGTCGAACGGGATAACGCCTTCACCATCGCCCTGATCCCGACCACCCTGCGACGGACAACGCTCGGCAGCGCCCGCGTCGGCGGCCGCGTCAACGTCGAGACGGACATCCTGGCCCGTACGATCGTCGCAACGCTGCGGCGGTACAGGCCAACGGAATCAGCTACGGGCGATCAGCCGGGTGGGGCTGACCCGGGCTCAGGCTTGACGATCGAGATGCTTCGAGAACAGGGATGGTGAGTCGATGACCGATCAACCTGCCATCCCGACGCCCACCAAGCCCCCGACGAGGAACGGCCGGCCGCTCATCGGCATCACGATGGGCGACCCGTCGGGGATCGGGGCCGAGGTGGTCGTCAAGGCCCTGGCCGACCCGCAGGTACGGCAACTGGGCCGGTTCATCATCTACGGCCTGAACGAGTCGATCGAATACGCGGCCGACATGGCCGAGATCAACCCCTACTGGTTTCGCCTGCCGCACGAGACCGTGCCGCGGATCGAGAGCGGCGTGATCGTCGCGGATTTCGACGAGGTGTCGTTCACATCCCAGCGGCTGCACGCCCCGTCGGCCGAGGGCGGCGCGGCCTCGATGCGGTTCCTCGACGCCGCCATCCGCGGCGCGACGCACGGCGACCTCGAGGCCATCGTCACCGGCCCGATCGCCAAGGAAAGCTGGCACCTGGCCGGCTACCGCTTCCCCGGCCACACCGAGAAGCTCGGCTACACGTTCCGCACGCGGCGGGTGACGATGATGTTCCTGGGCGGCAGGCTGCGGGTGGCCCTGGCCAGCATCCACGAGCCGCTGTTCGAGCTGCGCAACTCGTTCACCATCGGCCGGGTGTTCCAGCCGATCGACCACATGGCCGAGGCCCTCTCGCGGTGGTTCGGCATCGAGCACCCGCGGATCGCCGTGTGCGGCCTCAATCCCCACGCGGGCGAAAACGGCCTGTTCGGCGACGAGGAGGAGCGGATCATCCTGCCGGCGATCACCATGGCCCGCGAGGCCGGCTGGTTCGTCGAGGGGCCGTTCCCCGCCGACACCCTGTTCCGCAAGGCCCTGCAAGGGTGCTATGACGGCGTGGTGGCCATGTACCACGACCAGGGATTGATCCCGCTCAAGCTGGTGGCGTTCGAGTCATCCTGCCAGATGACGCTCGGCATCCCGATCGTCCGCACGAGCGTCGACCACGGCACGGCGTTCGACATCGCCGGAACCAACCAGGCTAACGCCGAGAGCATGAAGACGGCCATCCGCGTGGCTTGCGAGGTCGCCCTCCGCAACCGCGAGCTGCCCCCGCCGCCGCCCGTCCGCGAGCCCGAGCCCTTCCCCGAGCCGCTGCACACGTCGAGCGAGGAAGAGGAATAGCGGTCAGCCTCACGACGGCGACTTGGGCGGCAGGCACTTGTCGCAGGCCACGCCTTCCGGGGCGCACTTGGGGCATTTGACCATCGGTGTGCCCTTGTCGTCGGTGTAGATGGTCATGTCACCCTTGCAGACTTCGCAGGCGTGCTTGCGGATCAGCTTGTTGGTCGACCACTGGGCGCCCTTGCCGTGTTCCTGGCGCACGGCCACGACACGGTCGTAACACATCTTGCAGCCCATCGCATGGCCGCCTTCCTGGGCCGACGCCATCTCATGGCCAGATTTGGTCTCCGTGGCCGCGCAGCCGGCGGTCAGAGCCAGAACGCCTCCCGCCAGAACCGCACCCACCGCATACTTCATCGTTCGTCTCATAATCGTCTCCCGTTCAGCCTGGGGTCACATAAATGTCACCGCGACAAGCCGATCACGTTGTGCCAACATCGGCACCAC
>JACQVT010000295.1 GCA_016209665.1 Planctomycetota bacterium
CCCCAAGCCTTAATGCCCGCCCCCCAAGAACGTCCGATGCTGCGCCTGCGTCAATTCCGCGCCTCGCCAGCCAACTGCTGCAGCGGGCCGCTCGCGGGGGCGTCGTGCGGCACGTTGAGGTAGTTCAGCGTAAACCGCAGGACTTCCTTGACGCCGGGCAACGCCACCTGAGCACCGTAGTAGCCGTTCTTCCGCGGGTGGCGCACCATCATCAGCACCACCACCACCGGGTCGCTCGCCGGCGCCGCCGCGATGAACGATCCCACGTAGGCGTTGGGCTCGTAGCCCCGCCGGCCCTGGCCGATCCGCGGAATCTGGGCCGTCCCCGTCTTACCCATCACCTGCCAGTTCTCGAGCTTGCACTGCCTGCCCGTGCCCTCGGTGACTACCATCGCCAACATTTCCGCCATCTGGCGGGCCACGTCGGGGTCCAACGACTGCCGACGCTGCTCGACGGCCGAATGGTCCTCCAGGATTTCGCCCTGGTCGTCGACCACTGCCGCCACGACGTGCGGCCGAAGCAGGCGGCCCCCGTTCACGAGCGAACAGAACGCCGTCGCGAGTTGCATCGGCGTCACCGCGATCTCCTGCCCCATCGGCACCGACGCCGTCGAACCCAACGTCCACCTCTTGAGCGGCAGCATCAGACCCTTGTCCTCGCCCCCCAGGTCGATGCCCGTCCGCTCGCCGAAACCGAGGTCGTGCAGCATGTTGTAGATCTTCGCGTTGCCCAGCCTCATGCCCAGCAGGGCCATGCCGATGTTGCTCGACTGGGCGAGCACCTGGTCGACCGTCAGCGCGCCGTGGGGATGCGAGTCGTGCAGGATGCGCTTCCCGATCATCAGCACGCCGCCCCGGCAATCGATCACCTCCGTGCGCTTCGCCGTATGGTGCGTCAGCACCGCCGACATCACGTAGGGCTTGAACACGCTGCCCGGCTCGACGGGGTCGGTCAGCACCCGGTTGCGCCTTGTCGGGGGCGGCGCATCGCCCGCCTTGGCCGGATCGAACGTCGGGTAGTTCGCCAGGGCCAGAATCTCCCCCGTCTTGGGGTCCATCACCAGACCAAGACCCGAAGCGGCCTCGTGAAACTTCACTCGCTCGGCGACCTGCTCCTCGAGTTTCTCCTGGATGTTGGCGTCGATGGTCAGGACGACGTGGGTCCCGTTCTTCGGCGGTACGTAGGAGTCCGGCTCGGAGAACACGGGGTTGCGTCGAACGTCGCAGAACACCGTCCGCCTGCCCGGCGTCGACGCGAGCCGCGCATCGAACCCCAGCTCGACGCCTTCGAGGCCCTTGCCATCGATGCCCACGTAGCCCAGCACGTGTGCCGCCAGATTGCCCATCGGGTAGACGCGCACGGGCTCGCGCTGCACGCCCAGTCCGCGCAGCTTCAGACCGGCCATCTTGTCCCTGGGGTTCTCGTCCGTGCGGCACAGCACCACGTAACCCGGCGCGGTCGGGCGATCCAGTTTCTCGCGGATGTCCCGCTCGCTCAAGCCGAATTTGGCGGCGACCGCGCGGGCCGCCTCGCCGCGGTCGGCAATCAGCCGTGGGTCGGCGTAGACGGCGAACTGATCGGTCGTGCCGGCCAGGAGGCGGTATCGGCGATCCAGAACCGCACCGCGACTCCCCGGCACGAGGATCGTGCTCGTCTGTCGCGGATAGGAATACGCCCGCAGCCGGGGGGCCAGTTGGGTGTTGATGTAGACGAGCCGCCCGATCAGCCCGGCCAGGCACGCACATAGCAGCAGAACCAGCGCCTGCCCCAGCCGCGTGCGCTGCCCCGTCGCCGTCATGTGCGTCTCGATCTGGCTCACCGTTTCTTCGGCGCGCTCTTGCCTTCGCCGCCCCGCGGGGAAGTGGGATTTGCGATCGGGCCATCCGCCGGTCGCACCCGGGCCGAGCGCTCCCGAATCGCCGGCGGGGCCCGCAGCGTCCACAGGATCATCTCCTGAGCCCGGATCTCCTGCCGGGCCTCAGCCTCCTCCGCTTGCAGCTCCTGGATGCGACGCAGCTCCCATGATTCCTCCACGCGGACCGCCACCACCGCGATCCCCAGCGCGGACAGTCCCACCAGCAGCACCACCATCCGCGGAATCGTCATGCCGCGTCCCGCCCTCGTCCGGCCGTGTTCGACGTGGACTTGCGGGGCAGCCTGATCCGCTCGCCCACCCGCATCCGGTGCGGATCAACTCCGCTGTTAAGCCGCTTGATGTCCTCCCACCGCTGGGCCGACCCCAGCTCTTCCCTGGCAATCGCACCCAGCGTGTCGTTGGGCTTGATCTCATACCAGCGGTACCCTTTCCCGTCCTTCTCGACCAGGGCCTTGGCCGGCGGCGAGCTGTCGCGGGGCGGCGGTTTGCTCTCCCTGGCTTCGTTGCTCTTGGTCGGCCTGCTCTCCCGGCCGGCAGCCTTGACGTCCTTGCCGCTGTTGCTGTCGCGGGGGTCCTTGGCCTTGTCCCGAGCCGCTGTGGTATCGCCCGCCGGCTTGGTTTCCTTGCTCGGCGGGGCCGACAGCGGCCTGACCGGCATGAGGTCGCCCAGATCGAGCACCGGCAGGGCGCCCGCCACCGGCTTCTCGGTCATCTCGCGCGTGCCCGTGGCCGCTCCGCTCTTGGCCACACCGGGCTGTGGTGCCTTGCGGACACCCACCGCATGATTCAGGAGTTCCTCCGTCGTGGCGTCACGAGCCCGGCCCGTCGCCAGCCGAACGTCAAAGCCCGGCGCGTTCTCAAACATTTCCGGCGGCAGATCGGGAATCAGCAGCTTCTGCCCCCGGATCACGGTGTCGGCATTCTTGATCCGCCCCTCGTTCGACCTGACGAGCAACTGGATGACCCGTGGGCTCGAAGTGCCGTAGTGCCTCTCGGCGATCCGCGTGATCGTGTCGCGGTCCTGGACGACGTATTCCTTCGGCGGAGCGACCTTCAGGGGAGGGGCGGTCTTGCTCGCGATGGCGACGACGACCCCCGTTGCCGTCGGCATGGGCGAGACGCTCGGCGGATCGGGCCGTGGCGTCGGCTGCGGCGTCTCGACCTCGGGAAGCGCCGGTGCCCGGCGATGAATGCCGACGATCGTCGCCGGCGCCTCGCCACCGACCAGACCGTCGCGCGGCCGGGAAGCGTCAGCCAGCTCGATCGCCGGTCCCGCGTTCAGGATGCTCGGCGCGGGCAGGTCGTCGTCGCCGGGACGGTCGCTGCTGACCAGGGCCTCCGAAGGCCGGCGAGCCGGCTCGGCGGCCGGATGCGTGCCCGGTGTGCCGGAGTCCTCACCCACCCTCGGCGCGCTGGGCCGACCCGCCTCCTGATGCAGCGTCCCGTCGAGCACCGCACTGCCCGGCACGTCCTTGCTGGCCAGAATCGGCTGGGGAATGCCGCCCGGCGGCGGGACCGTCCCGGTGTGAGACAGGAGAACGGCAAATACGACGATGAACGCCAGCCCAACGAGAAGCCCGATCTTTGTTTCGCGGGTCATAAGAACCTCCCTGTTCGCCAGTTCAATCCGTTCGCACAGGCTGGACACCCTACAGCCCGGCGTCCACGGGCGTCGCGGTGCGCCGTGCGACCCTCAGTTTCGCGCTGCGGGACCTGGGGTTCCGCCGCATCTCCTCGTCCGAGGGCCGCACCGGCTTTCGGGTCTCCAATTCATACAGCGCGGCCCGCTTGCGATCAAGAAAATCCTGCTTGACGAGGCGGTCTTCGCCGCTGTGAAAGCTGATCACGCCGATCCTTCCGCCGGGGCTCAGCCATCGAGGGGCCGCCGACAACAGAGACGCCAGGCTGCCCAACTCATCGTTGACCGCCATCCGCAGGGCCAGGAACGTCCGGGTCGCCGGATGGATCTTCTCCCGTCGCGACTCCGGTCCGGCGCCCACCGCCGAGCATACGATCCGCACCAACTGTTGCGTGGTGCGGATACGGACATTCCGGCGGGCCTCGCAGATGCGTTTGGCGATCCGCCGGCTGTACCGCTCCTGGCTGTTCACATAGATTAGATCGGACAATTCGCCTTCGCCGAGCGAGTTAACCAGGTCCGCCGCCGTCCGATCGAGCCGATCGTCCAGCCGCATGTCCAGCGGACCGTCCTCGCTGAACGTCAGGCCCCGCGAGGCATCGAGAAGCTGGTCCGTACTGACGCCGAGGTCGGCAAAAATCAGGTCCACCCGAGCCAGTCTCAGGCCCGCCAGAATCGCCGGCAACTCGCGGAAGTTGGCACGAATCAGGTCGATACGGGGCCGCCCCGGCGAATCCGAGCCCAGGCGGGCCCTCGCCCGTTCGAGGTTGCCGGCGTCGACGTCCAGCCCGATCAGCCATCCCCGCTCGCCGATGGCCTCGGCGAACCGCCCCGCATGCCCACCGTGGCCGACCGTCGCGTCGACGATCACCTGGCCCGGACCAGGTCCGAGGGTGGCCAGCACCTCGTCGCACAGCACTGGCTCGTGCTCGATCGCCCGATCGTCCACGCTTTGGACCTCTGTGACCACCGGTTTGCGGCATCGGCACCCCCGCCGGCACAACTTCCCGGCCGCCCGGGGGACAGGCCAACCGTCCCAGTGTAACAGAAGCCCGAAGGTGCGATGTGAATATAGGGGGACCGTGCGGCGTCCGTGCCGACGGTGCCCCCGAATCTCCAGGCCGGCCTCCGTGCCGAACCTCACAAACCCACATCCAGCCGGCCCCGATGTGTCTCCTCGAAGGATGGCCACCGGATGGCCGTTCGCCGCGGAGGTGGACTCACCCGCGTCGTTGAGTCCAACTCAATCCACCGACGGCGTCGCCGCGCTGTCACGCGTCCCGATGCGGTCTGCCGGGCACTCCATTGCCCTATGCCTGGGGATGAATCAGCCCGGCGACTCCGTTCGCTTGCTGCTGAATCCCATCCGGGCTTCAGTGGCCTCCGACCGTCCACGCCAACGCCGGAGGGCCCTCGATCGTTTCTTTCCCCTCCGGCTTCCACCGGCTGCGGCACGCCGGGCCGCGTCCGCTACCCGGCCGCTTCCGCCGTTGCCTTACCCTGCCTGAGATCGGCTGGTGAAAACCAGGGCGCACAATCGCCCGGTCCGGCCACCAGCCGTATTAGTCTCGACACCGACCCATCACCATCTCGTGTCTGTCACGTGCTCTCGACGACTGGTTGTTTCCCGTCCGCCAAGAGGTTCAGAACCCATCCACCGGCAGCCCATTCGGCAGGACTGCCCACACCCTTTATCGCTGCCGACCTTCCCTACCCGGAAGTTCGCGAGCCGTTCGGCCCGGTCGACAGCCGGGCCAGCCG
>JACQVT010000296.1 GCA_016209665.1 Planctomycetota bacterium
AGGGTCAGGTCATCGCTGTCGACATCGCGGTCGTTGTCAAAATCACCAGGAATCAGCGGCAGATGGGTCAAGGCGACCAACTGCGTGTCGCTGGTGAAGAAGTAGATACGCTGCTTCTGGCCGGCGGTGAGCGGGCCGAGCACCGGGCCGCCCCGCGGATCAAAGAGGACGCCGGTGTCATACTCGAACCATCGCGGCTGTTCGTCCTGCGGCGGGGCGGCGGTGTACATCGTGGAGTCGGTGACATTGAAGCCCACGATCGTCGTGTTCAGGACATTCGAACTCGTCCCGCACACGTAGATGCTCTTGCCGCTCTGGTTCTTGTACAGGCCGCCGACGCCCCGGTTCTCGAAGAAGTCGGGGTTCATCTGGTACCAGCCGTTGCCCGCGAAGGGGAGCGGCGACGGAGCGGGCCCATGCTTGATGACCACGTTGTCGATGTAGGTCGGGCCCCCTTCGGCCGGTGTGCCGGCGGCGGTAGGCTCGACCTCAAAATCGATTCCCTCGATGAGGGTGTCGCCCGTCCCGCCGGTGGCGGTCGAGCCGTCCACGTCGAGGTTGACGGTCCCGGTGGCGGTGTTGATCACGTATTTGACGTGCTGCCACTGCTGGACCACCTGGGCCGCCCCGCCGCCCCAGCCGGAGGCGCTCAACTGGCCGGTCTGGTCCCAGCCCACCGCCCACCAGCCGTCGTAGGCGGCGTTGTCGGCGATCCAGAAGTTATCGCTGGTATCGTCCCGCCACTGGTCCCATTCGATGACCACAAGCTGGTCGAGGCCGGCCACCGCCCGGACGGCGCCCTGCCATCCGCCGGCGGTACCCGGCGGGTCCAGCAGCATGACCTTGCCGTGCCCGCCGCCGGTGGGATCGTCCACAATCTGGACCGCGCTGTAGCCGCCGGAGATGTCGTCCGCCCAACCGTCCTGGCCGGTGATCGAGCCGAGGGTATAGCTTTCGAAGTCGGTGTTGTAGGCCACGTTGGTCGGCTCGACAAACAGGCCCGGCTGCTTGATGTCCATGTAGCGGGCGATGCGGCCGCTGAAGCCGCCGCCGATCACGTCATCGCCGTCAAAGTCGACGGCACCGAAATCCTCCCACCCGTGCCAGGCCTGGCCGATGCTGTTGGCCGCCGCCGGCCGCCCGCCGTCCAGGTCCCACGTATAAAACGAGGCGCCGTAGTCGTTCCAGGTGTGCGTGCACACCCGGTTGGACGAGGCCACGTAGATGACGTGGCTGCGGGCGACCTTGCCGCCGTCGGCGCTCCAGGCCAACGATGCGGTATAGCTGGCCAAGTCGATCTTGACGCCGTACATTTCATGACCGGTCCCGCCGTTGGAATCGCCATTGAAATACAAACCGTGCAATCCGGCCCCCAACGCGTCGGGCACGAGCGTCATCTGTCCGCCCTGGTTGCCGCCCAGCGTGGTGGCGATGTTGCGGGCGAAAATGACCTCGCCGTTGGATGCGTTAACCGCGATGACCGCCTTGCTGGTCGTACCCGCGCCCACGACGTAGAGCGCTCCGCCGTGCAGTACAGGAGTTAACCGGTCGGCTGAAGAGGCGAAGTTGGCGTCGGGCAGCGCAGTCGACCACAGTCGCTCGCCGTCGCTCTTACGGAATGCAGCGATGCCCGTGCTGCTCAGAACGTAGACCCGGCCCGTCGGCCCACCGTCACCGACCACCGGGGAGCTGGCGTCTTCGCCGCCGAGACTGACCGGCGTGCCGCTCATGCTGCCCACCCAGCGGAAGGTGCCGTCCGGCTGGATCGAGACCAGGTAGCAGTCGGTACCCCCGATCGTTTTCCAGTACAGGTTGCCCACTTCGTCAAAGGTGATGCTGCTGCGGTGGCGCGGCCGTTTGGCCAGGGCGTGCAACGTGCTGACGTTCGCGCTCCAGTCAACGGTGGCACCGGCGCCCCAGGCGTCGTCGAGGATCATGCTCGGGTCATCCGAGGATTGCGTGCCGGAGATGTCGCCGTGCACGGTGCCCCACGGTGAGGCCACGTTTGAACCGTCGAGCACCGGTGGCTCTTTCACGCGAATCGTGTAGCTCAGGTCGCTCGACCCGCCGCCGTTGCTCGCTCGCACGGTGACGGGGAAATCCTGGCCGGCCTGGCCTGGGCTTGGCGTCCAGCCGCTCAGCTCCCCTGTCGTCGAGTTGATGGTCAGACCCGCCGGCCCGGTCACCAAGGACCAACTCAGCGTGCCGTCGCACGAGAAGGCCGTCATCTGACGGCTATAGGGGACGTTCGGATAGACCAGGTCCGGATCCGGCACCGGGTCGATCTGCGGTGGCTGGATGTCGGTGAAGATCTGGAAGTTCTTGAAATCGACGAAGTCGTCGCCGTGGCCCGCCCAGTCGGTGCCGTACCAGCGGATCCGGCTGACATCAGTAATGGCGAACGTTCCTCCCTCTGTGAAGCTCCCCGGCTTGTTCACGTAGACAACGATGTGCGTCCACTCCGGATAGGGAGGATCGTTCCAAGGACTCTGCGTCGCATACACGATGCTGAAATCTCGGTGCCCCAGGTACGTGTTCCCGTCGTTGGCATAGGTGTAGAGCCGCAGGAACACCGGCGCATCGCCGTACTGGTTGGTGTTGGTGTTCGGATCCTGGTAGTAGCGGACGTCAAACTCGACGCGGGCGCAGATCGCCGACAAATCGAGTCCCGTGCCCGGTACGGTGATGCCGGCCAGGTTGAAGTCGATGTAATGGTAGAACCAGCCGCCGGGATCGCTGAGCAGGTTGTGCCGGGTGAAGCCCTCCGGCTCCAGGGCACCGTCCGCATAGATCGTCTGGGTGTCGATTCCCGAGAACGAAGGGACGTAGATGGCGTCTCCGCTGGGTGACTGGGTGTTGTAGGTGTAGCCCAGGTTGATCTGGGCGTTCATGGGGATGTCGACCAGCGGGGCCGACAGGGCGGTCAGCGGCGCTACCAGCAACGCGCCGACCACGGCCATACCGATCTTTCTGTGCCTCATTGCGTCGCCTCCTTTTCTTGGGTCCAGGTCCGAGTCAGGTTGCGTACGAGACGTGCCACAACAGCTCGCCTTGGGATGCCTGTACATGAACTTGCCCTCCGTCAGACGGTTTACCTTCCGCCGTGGCACGGTCGGCCCCGGCGCTTCGCCTCTTCCCTCGCCCTGCACCCCCTGGAAGTGCCTCCCCCGCGTTCACATTATTTTCGCCACCCCTTGCGGATCTTGACCGCACCGGGCCAGCGGCACAGGCCGGTTGTTTTGTCATGCTGCGACCACCACCCGGGATCAAGCTGGTCCGGATAGCTGTCCATCACACTTCCGCTTCCTTCAGGATAGTTGTTGTTCGTAGTCGGATACGGATTGCCGTTGATATCCAGGGTGTTGGCATTGCTGGCCCAACCGATCAGTGTATGCTCGCCCGACCGCCAGAAGAACTTGTCGCTCGTGCGAAGACCGCGCAACTGGTTCTTGTCGTTGGGATAGTAATCGCCTAGATTCAGTCTGACGCTCCGTACGTTGTTGTCGAGAAACAGCACGTTGGCGGAGGGCATGCGTCCCGAGCCATGCCGATATCCGACGGTGGTTCCGCCCCAATACATGTAAGTGGCCAGCCGCTTCGGCAGGCCGGGAACGCCGAAGCCGTGCAGCCAGTCCCACCATCCGTCGGCGGCCAGGACGATGCTGCTCTGATACCGGTCGATCCTGAAGCCCGAACCCGACACCTTCCAGCCCCAACTAGCGCAGGGCACGCTGATGCCGTAACTGTAATCCACGCCCCATTCGCCGCTGGGATGTTTGAAGCCCCACTCCGCTCCCCGTGAAATCATGAGGTTGTCCGGCTTGAGATCTTTGGGGCAATCGCCCACAGTGAGTTCCTTGAGAAAGCGGTTAGCGTAAAGCACGTCGATCCAGGTGGCCATGACCCAGCCGGAATCCCTCATGTGCTGGGATACGTTGCCGTCGTCCCAGAGGGGATATGCCTTGTAGGTGTCGAAGCAGTAGCGCATCGCGAGACCGACCTGGTTCAGGCGGGCCTTGCAGGCCGTGTTCTTGGTCTCGTCCCGGGCCGCCGACAGAGAAGGGAGTAAAATCGAGATCAGCAGCGCAATGATGGCGACGACGACGAGCACTTCGATGAGCGTGAATCCGTTCGTCTGGCGGCGAGTTCGATCCATGTTGGCGATCCTTCCACGACGGGAACATCCCGTCGCTATTCAGCCGCGGCTCGTCCGGTCATTGCGCTCTGGCATTTCGGGCACGTGGGCATCATCGGCTGCCGGGGCGGGTCGCCCCCGGGAGGCGGCGTGAACGTGTTGCCGCACTTGCCGCATTGCCAGACGAACCAGGCCGTCTTGCCGTGGCACTTGGGGCACTCCCTCGGCGGCACATCACCGACGTCCAACTCCGCCGGGAAATCGTGCCCGCAAGACAGACAGTGCAACCTGGCATTGTACTCCCGCCGGCTGGTGAGATCGTTGACGCTCCCGGCGCGGAAATAGTAGACGGCTCCGGCCGCTCCGAAGAGCACGACGATCAGAATGATGCGCCCGGCCCGGTTCATAGTAGACCCATCTTGCTGAGTCTCCCGATGGCTTACCCTTCGCCCGGCGAACGGTTGAATCGAGATGTCGCAACTCTGGCCGAGACAGAGACCGGATTCAAATGCTGGTCGCATATTACCCCCGTTTCACCCGCGCTTCAAGCCTCCCCCCCTGGAAAAAGCGTGGGTCCGCACCTCCATTCCGCCTGGAGAAGCCCGGCCAGGTTACGGTAGGACGTTACTTCGTGAACCTCAAGTGACGTGCCCCAGGAGGTTCTCAGGCATGCGACTACGAACGGGCGGGGGACGGCGGGGACGCCCGCCCGCGGTCGCCCAACCGTGCCGCGACCAGGTCGCTCT
Organism: Planctomycetota bacterium; assembly: GCA_016209665.1. Classification (GTDB taxonomy): domain Bacteria; phylum Planctomycetota; class Phycisphaerae; order UBA1845; family PWPN01; genus JACQVT01. The sequence goes on from JACQVT010000296.1 coordinate 4,882, forward strand.
CATCGGCCTCTCGCCTGGGCAGTCGGCCGACGATCGGGCAAACAGCAGGCTTCCACCACAGCTCGCATCGATGCCTTGGAGCGCGTGTGAGACGCCTTTTCCGAACCGCGCCCGTGAGAAAGCCGTCTGAGTGGGACGGCGCCCGGGGCTCCAACGCGGCTCCCTTACGGTCGCGGTTCGGACTGGGCGCTCTGACGGTCGCGGTTCGGATAAGCCTCTCGCTTCCCACACACCCCCTTGGAAATCCGGGCTCTTGGCAGACGAGACAATCGAGGTATTCTCTGGGGAGAGTATTCCGCGCGCCACCGACGTGTACGGCTCAGCGACCTGTGGGTGTCTCTGCCGTCAAGAGGAGCCTATGAATCGTCTACTGGCGCCAGTCCATGCCGGGCCTGGACAACGAGGCCGTCGACGATGACGACAAGCCCATGAAGAACTGGTGGCCGTTCCTGTTCTACTAACCGCCCGTTGCTGCACAGTCCTCGCCTTGACTCACCGCGGCCGGCGAATGAACAGGACGCCCAGGCCCGCCAGCAGCAGGCTCGCCGGCTCGGGTGTCTCCACCATACGCAGGTTATCGATGTACGTGGGGCCGTCCGCGCCGCCGGATTCGGTCGGCTCGACCTCCAGGTCGATGCCGTTGATCGTGGTGTCCGGCTGGCTGCTGCTGAACGACCCGACGCCCGCGATCTCGACCGTCGAGGTTCCGCCCGCGGTGTCGATCGTGTACTTGACGTGCTGCCAGATGCCGGCACTCACCGGTACGCCGAAGTCGAAGAAGTACGAGGACGCCTGGAAGTTCTGGTCCCACTGAATGGCCCACCAGCCGTCAAAGGCGATGGTGTCGGCGTACCACAGGTTGTCGGTGATCCCCGTGCGATAC
>JACQVT010000298.1 GCA_016209665.1 Planctomycetota bacterium
CGGACATCGGGCTGGTGGCGCCGCTATGCCATTCGGTCGTGATCGTCATCCGCATGGGCCGCACGCCGGAACACGTGCTCCGCCGGTGCGTTCGGATGCTGCAAGCCAATCACGTCGCCATCGCGGGAGCCATCCTCGCCGGTTACTCCGAGGAGACGATGGCCTGCGTGGACCCGCACGACTACTACGAGGGTCAACGGTAGGAGGCCGGGCGTGACGCTGATCGTGACCAGGATCAACGCCTGGCAGGCCGACGAGTGTGCGGCCTATGTGGACCGGCACCACCAGGGGACGTTCTTCCACACGCGCATCTGGCGGGACGCGGTGGCCGAGGCGTTCGGCCACAACGACTGCTCGCTGGCGGCGTGGCGCGACGGCCGGACCGTGGGCGTGCTTCCGCTGATGAGGATCGCGAGCCGACTCGCGGGCACACTGCTGGTGAGCGTGCCCTACGGAGTGTATGGCGGGGCCCTGTCCGATGATGACGAGGCGGCCGACGCCCTGCTTGAGCGGGCCAAACGCCTGGCCGACCGCACGCGGGTCCAGTGGCTGGACATCCGGTCGATCGAGCCCCAGTGGCCGGAGCTTCCGGTGTTGTCGAGATACGTCACGTTCCGCAAGCAGTTGCCGGACGACCCGGCTCGCGTGCTGGCGGACCTGCCCCGCAAGGCCCGGGCGGCGGCCCGGCAGGCCCGCGAACGATACGGCCTCGAGGTCTCGTTCGACGACGAGGAACTCGCGACGATCTGGTCGCTCTACAGTGCGAGCATGAGGCGCCTGGCCTCGCCCAACTACCCGGCGGCGTTCTTCGAGGCCCTGGTCCGCCGAACCGCGCCGGCGTCGCGAGGTACCGAGGGACCCGGACATCTGGTGCAGATTGTTCGGCACCAGGGACGCCCGATCGCCGGCCTCCTGAGCTTCACCTATCGTGGGACGATGCTGCCCTATTTCGCGGGAGGCGACGAGCGGTTCGAGAAGTACCATCCGAACCACTTCATGTACCTGACCGCGATGGAGAAGGGGGTCGAGTTGGGTTGCCGAGAGTTCGATTTCGGCCGGTCGCGGATCGACAACCAGGGGGCGTATGACTTCAAGCGGTTCCAGGGCTTCGAGCCCACGCCGCTGCATTACCAGTATTACGTGCCGCGGGGCGGGCGCGACCCGGACCTGCACCCCGACAACCCGAAGCTGGCCCTGGCCCGGCGGGTGTGGCCCCGGCTGCCGCTGGCCGTGACGCGGCCGCTGGGAGCCTGGCTGGCCAAGTCGATACCCGGATGAGGACCCCGGGCGACCTTCGAACACGCGGCAAGCGAACGCAAGAAACCATTGATGCGGATCCTGTTCATCACACATCGGCTGCCGTGTCCGCCCGACCGCGGTTGCAAGGTGCGATCGGCGGCGATCCTTCAATGGCTCGCCGGTCGGCACGACGTGTGGTGCGCGGGGTTCCTGGAAGTGGGCGGCCCGGCGGAACTGCGAGAGGAGGCCCAACGGTCGCTGACGTCGCTGCGGCACCTGTGCCGCGGGGTGCTCGCGGTGCCGTTCCGCCCGAGGCTGGCCGGATACAAGGCCCTGGCGGGACTGATCGCCGGCCGGACGGCGACCGAAGGCTACTTCTCGTCGCGGGCGCTGATCGACGGCGTGCGAACCTGGAGCAGCCAAGTCGACTTCGACGCCGCGTTCGCGTTCTCTTCGGGGATCGCCCCGCTGGCCCTGCGGGTGCCGGCGACGCGGCGGGTGCTCTGCATGGACGACCTGGACAGCCGCAAATGGCGCGACCTGGCGGAAGGCCGCCGATGGCCATCGAGACTCATATATGACACCGAGGCCCGGCGGTTGGCTCGGCGAGAAATCGAATGGATCGAGGCCTTCGACGCCACGCTGATGGTCAGCCGGCGGGAGGCGGACCTGATCGACGAACCGCGCTTGCGGGCGAGGGTCCACGTGATCCCGCCGGTTCTGCCCGCGTTGCCGGAGGCACCATCGCCACCACTGCCCGTCCCGGACACCGATCCCATCGTCGGGTTTGTCGGCGCGATGGACTACGGGCCGAACGCGGACGCGGCGTGCTGGTTCGCGCGGGAAATCTGGCCCCGGGTGCAGCGGCGATGCCCGGCGGCCCAGTTCTGGATCGTCGGTCGATCGCCCACGCCCGCGGTGCGGGACCTGGCCCGCGACGAGAGCGTCGTCGTCAGCGGGGCGGTCGCCGACGTTGGGGAATACCTGGGCCGCATGAGGGTGCACGTGGCGCCGCTGCGAGTCTCGCGCGGCGTGCAAATCAAGGTGCTGGCGGCGATGGCCGCGGCCCGGCCGTGCGTCGTCACCTCCTCCGTAGCGGATGGACTGGGGGCCCGGGGCGGACGCGACCTGATGATCGCGGACAGCCCGGCCATGCAGCGGATCAAGCGCTACATCGGCCGGGCGGCCGTCACCGACAGCACCGTGCTGATCACGGGCGAGACGGGCACGGGCAAGGAGCTGGTGGCCGCCCTCGTCCACCGGAACAGCGCCCGGCGCGACCAGCCCTTCGTGTCGATCAACTGTGCGGCGATCCCGGAGACGCTGCTCGAGAGCGAGATGTTCGGCTACGAG
>JACQVT010000299.1 GCA_016209665.1 Planctomycetota bacterium
CGCATCCTCAACTACCGGCAGGTTGAGGCCCTGCTGAACCTGCCCGACGAGGAGGAGCCGCTCGCCCTGCGCGACCGGGCCATTCTCGAGATGTTCTACGCCGCGGGGCTGCGGGTCAGCGAACTGACCGGCCTGCGGCTGGAGGACGTCCAGCTCGACATTGGCTACGTCCGCTGCCTGGGCAAGGGCCGCAAGGAGCGCATCGTGCCGCTCGGCGAGCCCGCCATCCAGGCCGTCCGCGAGTATCTGTCGCAGTTGCGCCCGCAGCTCGCCGACGGCCACGGCTGCGACCGGCTGTTCCTGTCCCGCACCGGCAAGCCCTTCGACCGCACGAATTGCTGGCGACTCGTGGTCAAGTATGCCCGCCGCATGGGCATCACCGGCAAGCTGTCGCCGCACACGCTGCGGCACTGCTTCGCCACGCACCTGCTGTCCAACGGGGCCGACATCCGCATGGTGCAGGAGATGCTCGGCCACGCCGACATCGCCACCACCCAGATCTACACCCACGTCGACAGCTCCCGCCTCAAGGCCATCCACCAGAAGTTCCACCCACGGCAATAAGGCACACGCGCCTGAGGCGGGTACCGTTCTCGCCATTTACTGCTTACCTACAACCCCGCAGACGCACCGGCGAGACGCCCGTGCCACAGCGGCTTTGGGACAGGTTATTATTGTTGTCCGAGTACCCGCTTGCGGACCGCGTGATAGGCCGTGACCAGTGGGTTGTTGCGGACGAACAAGGTCTCCACCACCCGCTGCAGCGACACGAAGCTGACGACCTCGTTCTCGATGGTGCCGTCCTCCAGCACGCGGCCCGTCTTGGTGAACAGCGGCACGCGCCCCTGGCCGGAGTTCGCCCAGTACTCGCTCTCGAGTCCGGCGAGGAAATCGAGGCCCACCTCGTAGCGGAACGTATGATCCGCGTCGCTGTGGCCGATCATGTACACGTTGTAGTAGCCGCCCTGGTAGATCATCTGGTGGTGCACGCGGCCCTCGAGGGTCTTGCGGAACCAACTGTGCATCCGCGTGAAGTCGAAGGTCGCCAGGTCCAGCCCGGGGAAGATGCGGGTCACCCAGACCGGGGCCGCCCGCCCCATGACCATCCCCCCGTCGATGATGAGCTGGCCTTCGCCCGTCTCGTGGTTGAGTTCCCCCGGCGCCGGCAGCAGCTTCTGGACCGACTCGTCGATCAGGGTCAGCGGTCCGGTCGCCTCCATGCCCGGGAACGTGCGTCGCAGATAGCTGTTCACCACGCTGCCGGGCTGCAAGCGGTCGGCGGTGTAGGTCAGTCGATAGCTCGGGTCCGCCGCGTTGAGGTCGGCCGTCACCTCGCCGCTGACCTGCCCGCCGTCCATCAGGCAGCCGAATTCCAGTCGGACCACGCCGTCGCGCACCTCCAGCCGCTGTGAGACGGCATCCGCGACCGCCTGGATGTCGAGCGGCAACAACGTCACCAGCGTGCCGACGCCCACGTCGATCCGGGCCTGCGACCGCCGCAGCAGGTCGATGATCGCCCGCGTCCGCCGCTGGTCACCGTCGGCGGCCGTTGCCACCGCGGTGGCAAGGGGATGATCGGGGCTTTGATCGTCGTCCGGCCACACCCGGGCCAGCAGGGCGTCGGTCTCGGCCCGCAACTCCTCGATGAACACCTGCCGACCGGCCACTCCCAGGTTGGCCTCGTATCGTCTCTCGCGCAACGCGAGGTCGCCGGAGATCGTGCCGCTCGACCGCCGCCAGCTCCAATCAAGCCGTTCCGCGCTCAACCGGTCCCCATCCAAGACGACGACGCCGTCGAGATGCAGCGGCCGCGGCGTCACGCCCATCTGGAAGCCCTGGAACTGCACCCGCGCGCCGGCGATCCGCGGCGGCCCGTCGTTGCGCTGCACGGTTACATTCGCCGTCAGCTCTCCGGCCAGCGTCTCCAGCGGTGCCTTCGGCAACATCGCCAGCAATCGGTTGGCTCGCGGCAACTGTGCCTGGACGGCCAGCGAGAACGGCACGGCACCGGTGGTGCCCGGCTTGCCGTGGGGCGGCAGCGAAACCTCGCCCCGGCCTCGCACGACGTTGCCCGCGACGTGCAGCTCCGCCCGCTCCACCGCGAGCGGCGTTGACGCTCCATCCTGCTGGCGCGGTATTGACAGTGTGACCGAGGCCGAGAGCGGCTCGCCCGCCGACTTGCGGACGCTCGGCACCAGATCGTTGGGCAGGTCCAGGGTGGCCGCGACGCCCTCGGCGTCCACGTGCCCGTCGAAGCGGATGCGGTCGTCGTCCATCTTCAGCCCGAGCCGCCACGTCGCCACGCCCTCCGTCCGCAACCGGTCGATCCACTCCGCCAATGCGGGGTGCAACGACCCCAGATCGTCTTCCGCCGACACCGCGCCGCTGCCCGAGAGTTCTAGATGACTGACATATGGCATCTTGCCATCGGCCAACGCATCGCCCGCGGCCGCTGCGATCGCCAGTTGGGCCTCCAGCCGATCGACCTTGGCCCCGCCGAGTCGAAGCTGCCCCTCGGTCAGGTGCCACGTTTCACCTTCCGGCCGATCCGGCGACACCTCCGCCCGCCAGGCGAGGCGTGCCGTTGTAGGCGTCCCTGCAGGTTTGCCGAAGCCCGGGCCCTCGGCCGCGGCGACACGCGCCCGGGTGGCGTCCAGGTGCAGTTGACCCGCGTGCCAGCCGCCGACGCGCAGGTCCTGCAGCTTCAACCATGCCTCACCCGACACGTGCCATTTCTCGGCGACCCACCGGGCCGCCGGCACCAGGCCGAGCCAGTCCGCCGCGTCGTCGAGCTGTGCGTCGACCGACAGCCTCGAAACCCGTCCCGCGGGCTGATCCGCTCCGGCATCGGCCCTCAGCAGCCCGACGCTGATTCTGCCCGACGGTCGGACGGCCGATGCCCGCAGCTCGTGTTCGCGATGCGACGTCGTCGCGCGAATGGTGTGCCCAAAATCGATTCGCAAGGGCTCGCCGCGTTGTTTGCTGACCAGTTCACCCACCCGCGCGCCCAGCCCGTCCGCCGTGATGCCGCCGGCGATCCGCACCATCGAGTCGCCCGGCCGGTACGACGCGCTGATCCGCCCGCGCACCTCGACGTCCCCCGCCACTTCTCCCACGCCCGCTTGTGCCCGCAGACGCTCGACCAGCGGCGACATCGCGACCAGGTCGGCGACCTGACGCGCCCGCAGCTCGAAGTCCCAATCGGCGTCGGCGCTCGCGAGCCGCGGGCGTGAACCGCCGTCGTCGCGAAACTCGGTCCGGTACTCCAGCCCGCCCTGGACCGATTCCAGGTCCACTTTCGCCTGTCCGCACAACAGCGTCACCGAGACGGCGCGCAGCCGCCCGCGGCCCGCGTAGGGCAGTCGCACCTGGGCGGACAAATCCAACGGCGGGCCCTCCCGCTTGCTGATGACCTCGCCGACGGACAACGACGACTCGGCGGGCAGCGACGCCGTCGCATGCAGTCGGCTGCACCGCCCTTCGGTGTCGATTGCCGCCGCAACTTCCGCGGGTCCGGACAAGTCCTTCAATTCCGCCTGCTCAACCAACCACGGCAACAGACGCGGCAACGTCGCCAGATTGCGGCAGCGTGCCTTCGCCTCACCGCGCAGCGAGGGCACCGCCTCCAGCAGGTGTCCAATCTCCAGCGGCCCACCCGTCACCGGCGAGGGCAGGGTGACTTCGCCGCGGCCCTCCACCATCCAGTCCCCGAGCGTCACCGCGAACGCCGGCAGCCCCACTCGTCCCGTCGCCCGATCGCGGACCGCGGCCAGCACCACCTGCTTCGGCAGGTCGGCCGGGGCGGTCAGGTAATCCTGCGTGGCCCCGCCGATGGTCCATTGCGAACCTCGGCCATCCACGCTGATCGCCAAGTGGTCCTCATGGCGACGGCGGACGGCATCCGCCGTGAACGTCGCCTCGCCGCGCAGGTCGGCACGGACCCGACGGACGGCCTGATCCAGTTCCGGCACCTCCTGCCGCAGCGCCTGCCAGTCCTTGACCCCGCCCGCCAAGTGAAACTCAAACGCCGTCTCGCCGCCCTCGTCGTACCGCAGGGCCGGCCCCCGCGAAGCCGCCGCCTCCACCCGGACGGCCGGCGTCTCGTATCGCAACTCCTTCATCTCGACCACGCCGCCGTTGGGGTCCCAGTGGCCCGCGCAATAGAGGTCCGCGTCCGGCACCTGGGCCGGCCGCTGCACGTCCGGCCGCATGATCCGCACGCCCGCCAGGCTGATCGCCAGCGTGTAGTCGACCCCCAGGTCGGGGTGCGTCTTGAACGCCAGCCGCCCGCTGGTGATGCCGTCCACCTGCTCGACCGGTACCCGCGAAATGAGCGGCACCGGCAGATCGCTCAGGGCCAGGTCGCTCCACTCGACGCGGATGTCCCCGTTGAGCTGCTCGGTCTTCTTCAGGCGCGGGATGCGGACGTTCGCGTCGAAGTCGAGCCGCCCTTCCTTGGGTTCATCCGGGTCCGCTTCGGGCCGGGCCACCCGCGTCGCGCTCGCCAGATGCAGCAGACCCGTCTGGGGGTCGAGCTGCACGTCCAACCCGTCGATCCGGAACGTCTGGCTGACCTGCGGCGTGATCACGTGGCAGGTCAGCCCGGTCACGCGGTAGTTGAAGCTCGGCAGCCGTCCCCCGCGTCGATTGGCCAGCCACGCCAGGTTGAGTCGCCCCGCCTCGTCGAATTCGATCCAGACTTCCGGATCGGTGAAGTTCAGCTCTCGGAGCTTGCGGTCCGTCATCAATCCCAAGGGCGACAGGTCGCAGCCGATCCGTCCCACCCGCATGAGCGGATGCCTCGCCCCCGCGCCGTCGTCGCCGATCACCACGTCGTCGATCGCGATGCCGCTCA
>JACQVT010000300.1 GCA_016209665.1 Planctomycetota bacterium
GCCGTTGGGTGAGTTCCTCCGGCGCGACGCAGGGAACGGAGTTCAATGTCTCGGCCGACACCCAACCCTCGCTTTATCCCACTGTGGACTTCGGCGGTACGACTTTTCTGGCCACATGGGATTGCGACTGCCCCCAGGGCGGCACGATTCGCGGCCGATGCATCCCGCCGGGAGGCTCGATCGGCGGGCTCATCGACCTGACGGCCGGCGGCACCGAGGTCCGATCCTCGGCCGCGTACGATCCGGGGGACGCGACTCTGCCGGCGCGATGGCTGGTGCATTTCACGAACCACGGCGGGGTCACCGGCAGCGACCAGTCCGGGGCGTTCGTCACGGCTGGATGCACCGCCGTGCCGGGCGTGTTCCCGATCGCCAACTCGCCGATCCATGAGGGCGACACCTATTTCGGCGGTGACATCGCGTTTCTTCCGAGCAGGGGCAGGTACCTGTCGGTCTTCCAGGCCAGCGACGACAACGCCGGGCTCAGCGGCACCAACGTGCAGGAACTCGATCGCAACGGCCAACGGATCGGCCCGCAGGTCTCGATCTCCATCGGCGGCAACGGCGGCGAGGCCAACGCCGCCGATAACGACGCCGGCCGGTTCCTCAACGTCTGGCACCGCGACTTCAACACTATCCTGGGCCGGCTGTATGAGCCGATCAGACCGGCAGCGAACCTGACCACTATGCCGGGCAGCCAGACCGTACGGCTGACCTGGACGAATCCATCCACTCCCGATTTCACCAAGGCGGTCGTGCGGGCCAAAACCACGGGTTACCCGACCGGGCCCGCCGACGGTACACTGGTGGTGGAGAAAGCCGGCTCGCCCGGTTCGACCGATGGCTTCGCACACACCGGGCTGGCCGGTGGCACGACCGTCTACTATGCCGTGTTCGCCAGGGACAGCGGGTTCGTCCATGCCGATCCGGCGAGGACGACCGGGGTGCCGTATGGCCGCGGCGATTTCGACGGTGACCAGGACGTCGATCAGGCGGACTTCGCGTACTTGCAGTTGTGCCTCGGTGCCCAGGACGTATCGGTTATCCGGGCCTGTGTCGAGGCGGATATCGACCTTGACAACGAGGTCGACCAACACGACGTCAACGCGTTTCGCGAGTGCCTTGCCGGCCCGGGCTTGCCTCCAGGGTGTTAGCGGCGGGTCGACAAACGCAGCGAGGATCAAGCCGATGCGAACGATAGGTGCGGTCTGTGTCTTCTTCGGAACAACGGTCCTGACCGGCGCCTGGGCAGCCCCGCCGCCCGGCAGCGCCGTGCGAATCCTCTCGCCGCGGTTCTTCCCCGGCTGGCAGTCGCAGAACGTCTGCTACCCGTTCGTGGTGCCGGAGCAGGCCGGCACGTACCGGATGTTCTACACCGGATCGGCCAGCGAGCAGTGGAACGAATCCAACGCGGAGCAGTGGGTGACGGGTTACGTCACGTCGACGGATACCATCACCTGGAAGTTCCCCGAGAACTACGAGCAGGTCTTGTTCGCCCGGCAGTTCATGGAGGCCGACCTGGTCGATCCGGCCGAGATGGCGGCTGTGTTTGATTCGATGTTCGCCGCCGGCGCCTGCGTGATCAAGGAGGGCGGCGTCTACAAGGCGTGGTACACCGGCTGGAACGGCGAGTTCGTGCACCAGGGCGGCGGCCTGTGCGACAAGATCAACTTCCGCGTCGGCTATGCCACGTCGCCCGACGGCATTCGCTGGACCAAGGTGGCGGGGACGGCCGGGGCGGGTTCCGTGCTCGGCCTGGGATCGACCGGCGAGCCCGACGCCAAAGGCGCCGCCAACCCGCACGTGCTCAAGATCGGCGGCGAGCACCGGATGTGGTACGAGGGGTACGACGGGCAGACGCGGCGGATCATGCTCGCCACGTCGGCCGACGGCATCACCTGGACCAAGCAGGGTGTGGTCCTCAACCCCGGCGGCGCCAACGCCAAGGACGAGCGGGGACTGGCCAATCCGATGGTCATCTTCCGCAGCGGCCAGTACGAACTCTGGTATCAGGGCAAGAGCCAGTCGAGCCCGAACTATCACGTCCTGCGGGCGACGAGCACCGACGACGCCGCCTGGACGAAGATCGCCGCCGAGGTCACGCTGCATCCCGACAGCCCGATCGCCGGCAGCGAACTCATCCACGTGAACAGCGCGATCGTGCTCGCCGACGGGTCGGTGCAGGTGTTCTTCGCCAAGCAGATCACGACGGCCAGGACCGTCGCCTACGCGACGCTGAACAGCCGGAACTTCCACGTTTACACCGAGGTCGTGAATCCATGATCGCCGGCGACAAACCCTGGGAGGGGAAGCATCGCGATGAGTGAACGGATGCGAATCGCAGGAACGTGTGTGGTGACGGCAAGCCTGACCCTGCTGATGGCCGGCCCGCCGACGCGGGCCGCCGGGGGGGGACCGTGGTTGTCGCCGAACCGGTACCGGACGATCCTGACCGTCGACGCCAGGGGTGTGGCGCGGTCCCATTCGCCCGTGTCGGTCCAGATCGATTTCACCCAGTTGCTGGCGGCCGCGGGCGAAACCGGCACCTTCGACCCGGACACCGTCGAGGTCATCGCCTACGACGCGGCCGACGCCCCGGTGGTCTTCGACGCCGTTCGCAACGGTTACGATCGATATCTGCTGCCCTGGCGGGTCGAGCGGGCCTGGCCCATCAGCCGGGTGACGTTCAGCTTCGTCATGCCCGATCACAACTGCACGCGGTATGAACTTTACTACGACACCGTCGAGTCCGGCCTGGGCAAGCCACAGCGGTATCCGGGCATTGTGGGCAACGGCGATAAGTTCACCGACGGTCACGCCCGCCGGGAGGTCAACGCCTGCGGTTACGACACGTTCTGCGATTTCGACGGCGACGGCGACCAGGACCTGTTCAAGGGCGGCACCGAACCGTACATTCACGTGTACGAGAACGTGGGCGGCAACCGGTTCGTCGACCGCGGCAGGCTGACCTCGGGCGGAGCGGTCTTGCCGTTCCCGATGGACGGCAACAACCGAAGCTGGCTGTCCTGCGAGTTCTGCGACTGGGACCGCGACGGCGACCAGGACTTGTTCGTGCACTCGCCCACGGGTCCCGACGTCTCGTACATCAACCAGGTCATGAAGTACGAGAACATCACCGCGCCCGGTGGCCCGCTCACCTTCGAGTACCGCGGGTTGCTCAAGACCGTCTCGGGCCAGACATTGGGCAGCGCGGTCAGCTTTGTCGACTGGGACGGCGACGGCAAGACCGACGTGATGGGCGGCCGCGACGGACTGGTCACGTTCTATCGCAACATCGGTTCCAGCGGCAGCGTCTCGAACATGCAGATCGCCGACGGAGTGTACATCCGGGCCAACGGCGTCGAGATCCAGGTCATGTCCCCGCGGACCGACGCCAAGGACATCGACGGAGACGGCGACCTCGACTTGTTCGTCGGCAGCGAGGAAGGCCGTGTCTTCTTCTTCGAGAACGTCGGCACGCGGACACAGCCCGTGTTCACGATGGGGCGGCTCATTGCGTTCCATGAATACATGGACGCCCGCACCGGCGTGCGGGTGGCGGATTTCGACGGCGACGGGCTACTGGACTTCGTGCCCGGCCGATACTGGGAGCGCACGCAGTGGGGCGAGCAGCCGCGGGTCTACGGGCGCCTGTACAAAAACGTCGGCACGACGACCGCCCCGCGCTTCGAGGCCCGTGACGCCTTCAACGGCTCGCCCTATACCGAGCGGTTCCAGAACGTGGACGCCGTCCGGCAGAACGGCGTGCGGGTGGTCGACTGGGACAACGACGGCCGGCCCGACCTCATCGCCAGCGACACCGACGGGTTCGTCTGGTGGTTCCGCAACACGACCAACCGGCTGTTCCCCATCTTCGCCCCCGGCGTCAAGCTCATGGCGGGCGGCGAGATCCTGCGGGTCTATGGCGAGGAGGACTACAACCGGGCCGCGGGTTACGCCCGCTGCGACGTTTGCGACTGGAACAATGACGGCAAGAAGGACCTGCTGGTCGCCGACGGCCGGGCCTGGTTGTGGCTGTACCTCAACGAGAACACCGACGCCAGCCCCGTGCTGGGCCCGGGCACGCGGGTGATGGCCAACGGCAAGCCCATCGACGGCACCGCCCGCGGCAGCGTTCTCGTCTGCGACTGGAACAACGACGGCAAAAAGGACGTGATCTTCGGGATGGTCAACAACGGCCATCCGCTGGCCAGTCAATACTACGACTGGGATCACCAGAGCGCCGACCCCTCGACGGACGAGGGCTTCCTGTTCTACAAGAACACCGGCAGCGACGCCGCTCCCGTGCTGGCCTACCCCAAGTGGCTCAGGGCCGGCCCCGGCGGCGGGACCATCATCAAGTACACGCGGCCCAACCTGGGCAGCTATGTCGATTGGGACGGCGACGGTAAAAAGGACTTCATCGGCTGCGAGTTCGAGAACAATGCCCGGTTCTACAAGAACACCGGCAGCGGGGCCCCCAACACCGAGCCCGCGTTCACCTCGTCGGCCAGCGGCGTCCGCATCGTCCAGCCGTTCACCGTGCAGATGATGTCCGGGGCCGACGCCGTGGACTTCAACGGCGACGGCGACCTGGAC
>JACQVT010000301.1 GCA_016209665.1 Planctomycetota bacterium
CCCCCCCCAAAAGTGACAGATTCAGCCGGTTGGGGATAACATGAGTCGCATGTCCGCCCCGGTGCGTATCCTGATTACCGCCGGCCCGACGCACGAGCCGATCGACGACGTGCGGTACGTGGCCAACCGTTCGAGCGGCCGCATGGGCGTCGCGCTGGCCGAGGCCGCCCACGCCGCCGGTTGTGAGGTGACGCTGCTGCTCGGACCGGTGGCGGCAGGGTCGGACCGGCTGGAGGCCGGTCCCACACCGGACCGCACACCGCGCGTCGAGCGGTTTGAGTCCACGGCCGACTTGCAGCAACTGCTGGTGTGTCATTTCCCGGCCTGCGACGTGCTGATCATGGCGGCGGCGGTAGCCGACTACCGTCCCGCGACGGCGGCCCGCGGCAAGCTGCCGCGGCGAGCCGATCGGCTCGTGCTGGAACTGGAGCCGACACCCGACCTGGTGGCGGCTTGCGCGGCCCGGCGGCGGCCGGGACAGCGCATCGTCGCGTTCGCACTGGAGGAGCCTGCGAAACTGACGGAACGGGCCATCGAGAAAATGCGGACCAAAGGCGTCGACGCCATCGTGGCCAACCCGCTGGAGACCATGGGCAGCACGTCGGTGGTGGGCGTGGTGTACACCGCGGACGGGCGGCAGTTCGCTCCGCAGGCCGGCGCGATGGATAAACCGGCGTTCGCGCGATGGCTGATCGACTGGGTTCTGACGCACCTGGGCGCTCAGCCTTCGTGAGTCGGCCAGCCCAGCGCATCGCACAAGGAGGACACGTTGCCGGCAGGCGAGGTCTGGTCGCAGGTCTACGATCCATTCGACCACGCGGTCCTGTCGACGCTGCTGGCCGCGGTGCCCATCGTTGTGCTGCTCGGCACACTGGCGTTCCTGCACGTGCGGGCCCACTGGGCGGCTCTGCTCGGTCTTGGCTCGGCCCTGGCCGTCGCGGTGCTTGCGTTCGAGATGCCCGCCGACAAGGCCGCCGCCACCGCCGTCTTCGGCGCCGCCTATGGCCTGCTGCCCATCGGCTGGATCATTCTCAACATCATCTTTCTGTACAACCTGACGGCCGAGAAGGGTCTGTTCGACCGCCTCAAGGACAGTTTGACCGGCGTGACTCGCGACCGTCGCCTGCAGCTTCTGCTGATCGCGTTTTGCTTCGGGGCATTCTTCGAGGGGGCGGCGGGTTTCGGCGCGCCGGTCGCGGTGACGGCAGCTATTCTGATCGGCCTGGGATTCCCGCCGCTGCAAGCGTCGGGCCTCACGCTGATCGCCAACACCGCTCCCGTCGCGTTCGGGGCCCTGGGCACGCCCATCGTCGTCCTCAACAAGGTGACCGACATCGACCTGCTCAAGCTCAGCGCGATGGTCGGCCGGCAACTTCCGCTGTTCTCGGTGATCGTGCCCTTCTGGCTGGTCGGGGCGTTTGCCGGCCTCCGGGGGATGGCGGAGGTCTGGCCGGCGTTGCTGCTGGCCGGGGCGGCGTTCGCCCTCCCGCAGTTCGTCGTGTCCAATTTCCACGGACCTTGGCTGGTCGACGTGGTCGCATCGGTCGTCTCGATGGGCTCGCTCGTCCTGCTGTTGCGGCTATGGAAGCCCCGGCGAGTCTGGACGGACACAACCGCCGACGCCATTGACGTCGTTCCGAGGGATTCACGTCGGCCGGAAACGGCTTTCAGAGCCCCGAGCGCAAGCGAGCGGGTCGCCACGGATCCCCCGGGGCCACGTATATCGGAGCGACCCGTCGCGGGCGCTCCGGGCTCTGACAGCGTCGACCCCACTGTGCCTGGTGAGGCGGCCACCCCCGTCCAACACCACACCCGTCGGCAGATCGCCGCCGCCTGGCTGCCGTGGCTCATCCTCAGCATACTCGTGTTCGTCTGGGGCCTGCCGGAGGTCAAGCAGTACCTCGACGGCTGGTCGCACGTTCAGGTGCCGGTGCCCGGGCTCGACCGGCTGGTGCAGCGCATGCCGCCGGTCGTCGCCTCGCCCGAACCCGAAAAGGCCGTGTACAGCCTCAACTGGCTGTCCACCACCGGCACCGGTATTCTGATCGCGGCCGTCGTCTCCGGCGTGGCGATGGGCTATCGGTTGCGGGAGATGCTACGGGTCTACTGGGCAACGCTGGTGCGCGTCCGCTACTCGCTGCTGACGGTGACGGCGATGCTGTCGCTCGGTTACGTCACGCGCTATTCCGGCCTCGATGCCACGCTGGGCCTCGCCTTCGCCAAGACCGGCGTGCTGTATCCGTTTTTCGGCACGCTGCTCGGCTGGCTGGGCGTCGCCCTGACCGGTTCGGACACCTCGTCGAACGTGCTGTTCGGCAGCCTGCAGAAGATCTCCGCCGGCCAGATCGGCGTCAGCCCCACATTGATGGCGGCCGCCAACAGCTCCGGCGGCGTCATGGGCAAGATGATCGACGCCCAGAGCATCGTCGTCGCCAGCACCGCCACCCGCTGGTACGGCCACGAGGGCGACATCCTCCGCTTCGTCTTCTGGCACAGCCTCGTCCTCGCCGCCCTCGTCGGCCTGCTCGTATTCCTCCAGGCTTACGTCTGGCCGTTCTCGGCGATGGTGGTGCAATAGCAGAGGGCTTGAGGCTTGGGGCCTGCGGCGTGCGGCCTGCACCAGGCGGACGGGGTTCACGATTGATGGCGCAGACGAGCCGCGGGGTTTATCCCCGCGCATCGCCCACCGCACAGAGAGGCCGATTTCAGGGAGTCTCGACCCAGCGGGCGTCGGGGGTGAGGACTTCGTTGGGGCGGAACTGGGTCTTGTAGTTCATCTTGGGGCAGTCGGCGATGTGGTAGCCGAGGTAGACCCACGGGACGTCGAGCCGGCGGCAGTAATCGATCGTCCAGAGGATGTTGAACGTGCCGAGCGAGCCGCGGTCGTCGGGATCGAAGTAGCAGTAGACCGTGCTGGCCGCCTCACCGTCGAAATCGAGGATACCCACGCCCACGAGCCGGCCGCCGCGCCGGTAGACGACCTCCAGCG
>JACQVT010000312.1 GCA_016209665.1 Planctomycetota bacterium
CGGCAGGACGGTGAACGGCAGCTTGCGCTGGCCGAGCGTGCCGGCTTCGCAGTGCCGGCCGAACCGCTCGTATTCCGGGTCGTGGGCCGAATGCTCGTCGGCTGTACTGAGCACCGGCACGCCCGACCGCCGGGCATAGTCGAACAGCCGCTCCAGCGCCGGGTGGATCGTGATCGCGCCCGGGACGTACAGGTTGCCCCCGGGATCCAGGAAGTCGAACTGCGTGTCCACGTCGACCAGGATGCGGTCGTAGGTCCGCATGTTTCACCTTCGTCCCTGGCTATTGTAAGCCGGGATGGGTTGGGTAGAAAGAACACGGCGCCGGCGCTGCTCGTAGCCCCATGACGCTGAGTCGCCCGCCACGGCGGGTAAACTCCGACACGGGGACGCGGAGAGAGGAGGACCGCGCTGGACCGCAGAAACAATGCATTGGCAGCCGCCGGTAGTCGATGGCGCAGCGAAAGCCTCGACCGTGCCCGTTCTGCCTACCGCAGGGCGAATTCGATTCGTTTGCCCAGGAGGTGAGCCACCTTGGCCATCGTGTTGAGGCTGATGGACGTGTTCTCAGGATCGAGCAGGCGGTCCACGCCGGTCCGACTGGTCTTGAGCCGCTTGGCGATCTCTGCCTTGCTGAGATTCTGCTCGTTCATGGCCTTGGCGAGTTCGCGAGCGATCTTGAACTTGATGGCCGCCGCTCGGCACTCCTCCAGGATGCCGTCCTCCGCCAAGAAGTCCTCGAACTTGGAACCTAAATGTTTTCGCCTCATTTTGCCGACCTCAACTCATTCATCCGTTTGATCGCCAGATCAAGCTCGTGTCCGGGCGTTTTTTGCGTCTTCTTGACAAAACCGTGCAGCAGCACCATGGTGTTGCCCTCGACGCAGAAGATCACCCTCGCGATCCGGCCCCTGAGGTGCGACCGTACTTCCCACAGACCACTGCCCAGGTTGCCCACGAGGGGCCTGCCGATCGGCCAGCAGTACTGGACTTTGAGCACATCGTCGCCAATGGTTTTCCGCTCGCTCTTGGCGAGCGACAGCAGCCATTCCCGGACGGGCTCGGTGCCCTGGTCGGTTTTGAAGAACACGACGTCCAGCCTTCGCTCAATCTCACTCATAGTGTACCAAAATGTGTGCGCCTCGTCAAATCGCCAGCCGGAAACTTGTCGGGATGATACCTATTCTTGGTTATTGCGTCATCCTCTCCCAGTTCCCTGCTTTCCTCCATCCCGTTCTCGGCTACAATGCTCCATCATGAAAATCCATGAATACCAGTCCCGCCAGTTGTTGGCCGCGGCCGGCGTGCCGGTGCCTCCGGCCGAGATGGTCCAGACGGTCGCCGAGGCCGTCGCCGCCCACCAGAAGATCGGCGGCCGGGTGGTCGTCAAGGCCCAGGTCTTCGCCGGCGGCCGCGGCAAGGCTGGGTTTGTCAAGCTGTGCGATACGCCCGAGCAGACGCGGGCGGCGGCCCAGTTCATGCTGTCCAACAAGATGGTCAGCAAGCAGACGGGGCCGCAGGGCGTGCCCGTAAACCGCCTGCTGGTCGCCGGCGCGGTGGACATCGAGCGCGAGTACTACGTCGGCATGGTCGTCGACCGGGCCCGCCGATGTCCGGTGATGATGGTCAGCCGCGAGGGCGGCGTCGAGATCGAGGAGGTCGCCGCCCGCAACCCCGACGCGATCGTCAAGGAATGGCTGCACCCGCACCTGGGCTTGCAGCCCTACCAGGTCCGCAAGCTGACGCAGGCCCTCGGCTTCACCGCGCCCGAGCACATCAAGGAGGCAACCAAGGTGTTCCAGGGCCTCGCCGATGCGTTCCTCAAGTGCGACGCCTCGCTGGCGGAGATCAACCCGCTGGTCATCACCAAGGCGAGTCCCAAGCCCGGCGATTCGTCTTCCCCGAGCCCCGAGTCCCGGGCCCCGAACCCCGGTTCTCTATTGGCGATCGACGCCAAGATCAACTTCGACGACAACGCGCTGTTCCGCCACCCGGACATCGAGGCCATGCAC
>JACQVT010000286.1 GCA_016209665.1 Planctomycetota bacterium
CCGCCCCTCCCTTCGACCGCTGAGCCGCGCCGGCCTGCCGGCAGCGCGCTGGGGTTGCAGTGAGAAAGTGAGAAAGGATGCCGCGTCGCGTCTCGTCCATGCTTTCTCACTTTCTCACTCCCCACAACTGCGAATGATGCCACGGTCTGGAGGATGAATCCTGTTGGTTGTCGATCGCTTGACAAGCCTCCGCCGGCCGGTTGGGATTCTGGCCGGCTCGCGGCGGTCCGGCCGGTCGCGGCCGGGAGATCGTCCCGCATGAATCAGGTGGACCTGGCGGTCGTCGTCGCCTCGCTCATCCTCGTTGTCGCGGTCGGGCTGTGGGCCTCGCGGCGGCAGGAAAAGACCGCCCGGGCGTATTTCCTGGCCTCGGGACGCATGCCGTGGTGGATCATCGGCTCGGCGTTCGTCAGCACCAGCGTCTCCAGCGAACAGATCGTCGGCACCGTCGGCGCCGCTTACGCGAGCGGCATGGGCGTGGCCAACTGGGAGCTGTGGAGCCTGCCCGTCTACACGCCGCTCATCTTCCTGTTCATCCCGATCTATCTGCGCAACAAAATCGGCACCGTGCCGGAGTTCCTGCGCCGGCGGTTCGGACCGTGGTGCTCGGACATCTACAGTTGGGTGATGCTCCTGGCCTACGTGTTCATCTTCCTCGTGCCGGTGCTGTACGGCGGGAGCCTGGCGATGTCGGAGTTGACTCACTGGCCGTTCCACGCGGTGCTGTGGGTGATGATCGTGCTGGTCGGGCTGTACACCATCAAGGGCGGCCTGGCGTCGGTCATGTGGACCGACGCCGCCCAGTGCCTGATGTTACTCGGCGGCGGGCTGGTACTGTTTTTCCTGGCTCTGCGGTACATCCCCGGCGGATGGTCGGCGATGGTCCAGGCCGCCCCCGAGCGGTTCCACGTCTATCAGCCGCCGGCCGATCCCAACGCGCCGTTCCTGGGCCTCGTGGTCGGGACCGCGGGCGTGTTCCTGTTTTACCAGGCGACCAACCAGGTGATGATCCAGCGCGTGCTCGGGGCCCGGTCGGCCTGGGATGGGGTGATGGGCATCATCTTCGCGGGCTTCATCAACTTCCTGCGGCCGCTGGTGACGTGCTTTTTGGGCTTGGTCGTCTACCACTGGATTCACCTGATGCACCGGGCCGAGCCGCTGGCCAGCCGCGATCAGGCGTTCCCGTTCGCGCTGCGGGAGTTCGCTCCCCAGTGGGGCCTGCGCGGCATCATCGTGGCCGGTTTCCTGGCCGCCGTCATGTCCACCGTCAGCGCCCTGGCGAACTCGACCGCGACCATCTTCTCCCTGGACGTGTATCGCAAGCTGATCGAGCCGGCAGCCTCCGACCGGCGGATGGTGACGGTGGGCCGCATTGCCTCGCTCGTCGCCCTGGTCGTGGCCGGGCTGATGGCGCCGATGGTGGCCCGCTGGGGCGGCATCTTCCAGTACTTCCAGACCGGCGTGACGTTCCTGGCCGTGCCGTTCGCTTCGGTCATCCTGCTCGGCATCCTGTGGAAGCGGATGAACAACGCCGGCGGCCTGTTCGGCTGCGCCGGCGGCGTGACCATCGCCGGGGTGGTCATGGCGGCGTATGTCTGGCACCGTGCCCACGGCGGGCAGATTCACTGGCTGTATGCGGCCGGCTTCGCCCAGGTGTGGATCGTCCTGGGCATCCTGATCGTCACCTGGCGCACGCCCCCGCCCGAGCCGGCCCAGTGGGAGCCGTTCGTCTGGCGGCGCGAGTTCCTACGTGAACTCGACGCCGGCGCCGCTCGGCCGTGGTACGCGAGCATTCGATTGTGGTTCGGTCTTTACGCGGTCGCGTGGATCACGATTTATCTCTACTTGTGGTGAGGTCCGCGGGAGGCGCTTCGCCCTGCGGCTGGCCGAGGCCGCAGGTGGCCTCGGCCCGGACCAGGGCGTCGAACTGCTCGACCGTCATAACCTGCTCGACCGCGACCTGCTCGCGGACGGTTCGTCCGGCCCGGATCGCCCGCTCGGCCAGGTGCGACGCCGCCTCGTAGCCCAGCACCGGCACCAAGGCCGTCGCGGCCGCCGTCGAGTTGTCCACGTGCCGGCGGCACTGTCGCTCGTCGGCCTCGAGTCCGTCGACGCACAGCCGCCGCAGAATATCGCACGCCCGGCCCAGCAGCTCGATGCCGTCCAGCAGACAGTTCGCCACCAGGGGCAGGAACGGGTTCAGCTCCAGGTTGCCCGACGCGCAGGCCAGCGTGATCGTCGCGTCGTAACCCATCACCAGCATCGCCACCTGGCTGACCGCCTCGGGGATCACCGGGTTGACCTTGCCCGGCATGATCGACGAGCCGGCCTGGCGCTGCGGCAGGTGGATCTCGCCCAGGCCCGCCTGCGGCCCCGACGACATGAACCGCAGGTCGCCGCACACCTTGAGCAGGCTGGTCGCGCAAGCCTTGATCAGGCCCGAGGCCTCGACGAACCCGTCGGCGTTCTGTGTGGCGTCGACAAGGTCCTCGGCCCGGGCCAGCGACAGGCCGGTCACCTCCCGAAGGGCCTCGGTCGCGCGGAGCACGTACTCGCGCGGGGCGGCCAGACCGGTCCCGATCGCCGTCCCGCCGAGGTTCACGACCCGCAGCCGATCCTCGCAGCGGCGGATGCGCCGGCGATCGCGATGGAAGGCCTCGGCATAGGCGCCCATCTCGCGGCCGAGCGTGGTCAGCACCGCGTCCTGCATTTCGGTGCGGCCGATCTTGACCACGTGAGCAAATCGTTTCCCCGCCGCCAGGAACGACTTCTCGAGCCCCGCCAACCGATCGTCGAGCCGCCGCAACAGCGCGATGGCCGCCAGCCGCAGCGCCGTCGGGAAGGTGTCGTTCGTGCTCTGGTGACGGTTGATGTCGTCGGTGGGAGAGACGCGGGCGTAATGGCCGGGTTGGTCGCCCAGCAACTGCAAGGCCCGGTTGGCGAGCACCTCGTTGACGTTCATGTTCAGGCTGGTGCCGGCCCCGCCCTGCAAGCGGTCCACCACAACGTGCTCGGTCAGCAAACCCTCGGCCATCTCTCCGCAGGCCCGCTCGATGGCCTCGGCCTTCACTGTGTCGTCTACCCAGACGCCCAGGGCGCGGTTGGTCCGCGCACAGGCCAGCTTCACCTGGCCATAGGCCCTCACCAGTTCCGGATGCACCGGCCGGTCGGCCAGCGGGAAATTCTCCGTGGCCCGAGCTGTGTGGATACCCCATAGCACATCCCGCAGCACCGGCTGCTCGCCCAAAAAATCAGCTTCCGTTCGATAAGGTTCGCTCATATAAAAGTGTATGCATCCTGATCGACCCGAACGACCCCGCACGCGCAGGCCGTTGTCCAATCGGTTGATACGACCACAGATCGCCGCCGGCTGAGCCGCGCCGGGTCGCACCCGTGCCGATTTTCACAATGACCGGGCTTCACGTCCGTAGCCCGTGGTCAGTGGTCCGTTGTTGGGTCCGTGGTCCTTTCGTCAGTTGTGACCAGCCTGTCGCGGTCCGAACGGTTCTCACAACTGACAAACGGACTACGGACCCAACCACTGACAACGGACAACGGACCACGGACATCCCCGATGGTCCAAGTGTTTCGTGACCGTGACCGTTACTGCCCGAATGCCGCGCACGCAGGATCGGCGGGAATATCGGCTCCGCTGTAACAGCGCTGCAGCAGGCCGAAGTCCGACTGGTCGACATCGCCGTCGCCGTCCAGATCGCTGTCGACGAGCGTCCACGTCGAGACGGCCGGCCCCATCCGATCCAGGAGCAAATGCGTGAGGTCGGCCTCGTCCACGTCGCCGTCGCGGTCGAAATCGGGCGGGGCGAGATTCACCGGCGTCGGCAGCGTGATGCGCGAGGGGTGGTTCTGGTCGGCCCACACCCGGATGGTCGCGGTCGTCGGCACTCCCCCCGGCTGGTCCGAGAACGATGAGCCATCCTGAAGGTTGACGTCGAACAGGTCGTAGTTCGACGGCGCGACCAGGATGCGAAGGCTTTGTCCGGCGGGAATGGTGACCGAGACCGGCAGCAGCTTGACGCGTACCTCGACCGGCGTACCCATGGTCAAAAACTGCGGCGTGGCGTAGCCGCCGCGCAGCGACGCCCGGCGGATTCCGTCGACCAGCAGCATGGACTCACCGTCCGGGTAGACCTGCGTCATGCGGACGGCGACGTCGGTGTCGACCGCGCCGGGCGTCTGGCAGGAAATCCAGACCCGGGCCTCGACGGTGCCCTCGATGGTCAGCGGCGCCGTCATCGGAGGCGTAGTGAACGAAAGCACGTCCGGCCGCGATTCGATCGGCCGCAGATCTCCCGGCCCGCGAAGGGCGGCCCCCTCGGTCACCACCGCGCCGAACAGCGTGGGCACCGGATCGAGCGGGTTCGACACGTACTCCAGCCAGGCCGACCCGACCGTGGGGACATCAGGCGTAAGCGAACGATCGATCCTGAGATACAGGACCATCGGCGAATTCCGCGGCGGCCACTGCGAATGGGCGATCCAGGCGTCGTCGTTCAGGCGGAAATAGCGCGTCACCGGACGCAGCGGATACCCGTTGTCCACGCCGCGAAGACAGTGGTCGAAGAACTCGACCGCCGCCTCGGACGAATCGAGTTCCGCGGCCGGATACTGAAGCTGCCCCTGCTGCAGTTCGCCCGAGTGGCCGTGCGTCCAGGGGCCGATCACGAGCTTCTGCTGACCGAGGGCGTTGAACCCGCCGAAGAGCTGCACCGTCTGCATGTCGGTGATCGTGGAGTCCTCGTGATCGTACCAGCCGTAGACGTGCAGCATCGGCACGTTGATGCTGGCCGGCGTGACGCCGTAGGCTTCGACGTACTGCCAGTACGAGTCGTAGTAGGGATGCTGCCGTTCCATCGACATCCCGCCGAACGTGCCGGCGATGAAGTTGTTGCGGTTTCGGGCGTACACGCCGCCCGGGTAGGTCAACTCGTAGCGGTACTGGTAGTGATAGGTGATCGGCACGGCACACCGCAGGTGGGGCGGGTTCTCAACCGCGGTCTGCAACTGCACGACGCCGGAGGCCGACGCCCCCCACATCCCGACCCGTCCGTCGCACCAGAGCTGGGCGGCGATCCATTCCACCGCGTCGTGCCCGTCCTGCCCGACCGTGGGACTGCCCGAGTACGCCGTCCCCGCCGAACCGTAGAACCCCCGCCAGTCCATGATCACGAAGGCGTAGTTGGGGTTCTTGAGCAGCGGCTCCACACACGAATCGCACGAGAACGCACCGGCGTAGGCGTTCTTGTCGTAGGGCGTCTGGATGAACACCACCGGCCACGGACCCTGCCCCGGGGGCAAATAAATGTCACAGGCCAGCGACCGGCCGTCCCGCATCGGGATGCTGGCCGGCTGGCTGATGTGGACGATGGCCCACCCCGGCGTGACCATCATCGCTGATGCCCCGCACAGCCAGCCGCAGATCAGATGCGTGCGCAAACGTACCCTCACACCGCGCGTCCCCGTCATGAACAAACCATTCAACGGTGCCGGACTGTCCGTGGAATACTCCGCTGGCTCTTTTCCCCTTCCCCCCGTCACCGTGATGATAGCATAGTCGGGACCGGGTTTCAGCCCCCCGGGACGTGCGTTCATGCTGAGGCGTTGGCTGCCCGGCTCAGTTCCTCCACCATCATGGCGATGCGGCGGTCCGCGGCCTCGGCCCGGTGGACGGCCTCCAGCAGCGTCTGCCGACCGGCGGGGGAGGAAAAACTCGCCCGCGCCCCGTTTTCGTCACAGGACGGACCAAGAAGAGTCACTTGGGCGGCACAAGTGTCCAGCAGTTGATCCACCAGGTTCTGCTGCTCGGACGGGATGATCTCGCGGATGGAGTTCAGGAACGTTACGGCCGACCGCCGGGCGGCGACCAGGAACTCGGCGTGCTGCCGGTGCTCGCGCCAAGCGGGGTCGCGGTCCGTCGCCCCGAACTCGCCCCCGGCCAGCCACTCTTCCCAGGCGTCGAACGCCGCCGGCCCCGTCACCAGCACCGGCATCGTCAGCCCCGCCACCACCGGTGTCAGCGGCGCCCGGTTCATGTATGCGTCGGCGTGCCGCAGGGCCATCGCCAGAAGCTGATCGCGAGGCGGGTCTTGCGGGTCGCACTCCTCGACCACGTAGCATTGCAGCGCCGGCCCGGTCAGCGGTACCCGCTCGCCGCCGGCCCACAGCGTTGTGCCCCGAAGGCCGGCATCGCCCGCCTCGGTCACGACGCCCCAGAACATCGCGCTGGCGTCCGGCCACCCCTGCCAGGCCAGCACCGGCTGCTCGTTGCCCAGGGCAGTCAGGATCAGCGGCTTGTAGCTGGCCTCGAAGTGCTGCGGGAACTCGTCGGCCGCCACCATCTCGACGCCCACGTCGGGCGGGTGCAGGTTCCGCAGCCGGATGCCGAACAGCTTGGCCGCCGACTCGACGAACGCGTCCCGGCCGAACGTCATCCACCAGCCCGGCGCCGGCTCCGACCGCAGCGACACCGCCGCCAGCGACACGCCCATCGCCGCGCACAGCGCGTCGTAATCCAACTCCCCGTCCGCCGCCCGCGCCACCGCCTGCAAGCCCAGCGCCAGCGACTCGTACCGCCCCGCCTCCTCGCGAATGACAATGCTCTCAAGATCCATGATCCGCCATTGAAACCCCAATCCCCGCCCCCCGCAACCTTCGGCACCCGTGTGGGTGCACCGCGGGTGCGCGACAGTACGGGCGGCAACAGTGACGCGGGCTTTTCAGAGCCCGGAGCGCCAGCGACGGGTTGCCTCGAGAACTACGGGCGTGACGTGGTCGGCGCAACCCACTCGCTTGCGCTCGGGGCTCTGAAATACCCCG
>JACQVT010000290.1 GCA_016209665.1 Planctomycetota bacterium
ATTTACGGCTGTGCCTACTGGAACGGCGGCGTCATCTGGGTGATCGAACGCCGGGCTGGCTGGAGCGAAATGGAATGGCAGCTCCGCAATTGGAATTATTTCGCCTGGCTTTCCGGCGATCATATCGTCGAGCAGCACGTGCACAACCTCGACGTGGCCAACTGGGTCATCGGCACCCATCCGGTCAAGGCCGTCTCGATGGGCGGGCGACACCGCCGCGTCACCGGCGACCAGTTCGATTTCTTCTCCACCGATTTCACCTATCCCAAGGACGTGCACGTGCACAGCCAGTGCCGCCAGATCACCGGCTGCACACGGGAGGTCTCGGAGCGCGTGGTCGGCGAGAAGGGCATGTCCAACTGCAACGGCTGGATCAGCGGCCAGGAACTACCCAAGGTCAAGAGCGACCCCTACGTGCAGGAACAGGCCGACCTCATCGCCGCCATCCGCAAGGGCGAGCCGCTCAACGAGGCTCAGCAGGTGGCCGAGTCAACGTTGACCGCCATCATGGCCCGCACCTCGGCCTACACCGGCAAGGAGGTGACCTGGGACGAGATGATGACATCGGACCTGGTCCTCGGCCCGCCGGACTACGAGCTGACCGAGGAGAACATCCGCGCCCACATCCCCGTCCCCGGCGCGGCGTGAACTCGCCCGGCACTCGCTTGGCGCCCCGGGAGGTGGAGCGCCCGCGGGTGGTCCGGGCCGGTTGTTGGCCTGCCCACGTAACCATATACCTGTACGCTATTTGCGGATTGCCAGAGAGCCGCAAGAACTCCGCACCGATCAGGCCTGGCTGGCGGCGCGACGACGGGAAGGGCTGGTTGAGAAAAAACTGAACTAGCCCATTGCCCTGATTTTGTCGACAAGTTATACTGCGCAGTGTCCACGTAAGGGACGCGGAACGTAGCGGAGTGCCCGAAAACGATTTGAGAAGTCCTTTCTCGTTGAGGTCGGAGGCTGAGCCGGCGCGTCCGGCCGCTTCCGGCGGAGGAGCGATCCATGAAGCGACTCATCTTGACGGTTGTCTTCCTGCCGGTCGTGATGATTCCGGGCGAGGTCCTCGCCGCCGACACCTGGTGCTGGGCGAACCATCCCGGCGCCATCTTCTGCGACGATTTCGATCGCTATTGCGTGAGCCCGCCGGCGGACCCGACGCAGGCGTGCGCGCCGGTGGGCGATGAAAGAGACCACGGGGCGATGGGCCAGGTGTGGCGCGGAATGCACCAGTGTGGGTATGTGGCCAGTGTCAACGATCAGGCCTACGAGAGCTATCCTTACGCCGCTCGGAACGGAGGGGACCTGAACTACGCCAACGCGGGGATGCCGGGCATTAAGCGCGTCTTCGGCGAGGCGTTCAGCGCCGTGCGGGGTACGGACTTGACACCGCTGGTTTTGGAGTTCGGCTTAAATGGCTCCTTCAAGCTCCCTCATGGCAACACCTATCTGGAGATGGGTTACGGCCGCGCGGGGACCTTGCTGCCTACCGATGGGCCCGCCCCCTACGAGGGAAGCCTGACGAACTGGGTCAGCAGCGAGGATTGCACACCCTGCGGCCTTTGCAGCGATGCCGTTTGTCGGACCAACTACCCGATCATCTGTCGGCAGACACCGACGCCGGCCGGCTGTCCGACGCTCGCCGGGGCCAAGGTCATTCCGGCCATTGCCGCCGGCGCCGTCGCCTTCCTCGATCCCAACCCCTGCCACTGCAACGAGGGCAACATCCATTGGTCGACGAACTATCGCCTCAACTTCTTCGACGGTCTCCAATGGTGGATCCTCAGGAGAGGCATGTTCCCCGATCCGGGCGGACCTGAACCGGCCCCCGGCGACTTCCTCTTGAGCACCAGCCAATACAATTACATTCGCCTGACCGTCAAGAGCACGACGGTCATCGTCGAGCTGAGGGCCGCCGGAACTCTCAGCCGGTGCGAGGTGCCGTTGGCGTACATCGGGCCCTTCAGCAGTCTATCGATGGGCTACCAGATCCCCTGTAAGCTCAAGGTCGGCTCCTGGGAATGCTGCACCTCCAAGACCGGGGATTGCCTCGGGGATCGTCCTGGCGCTGACTGCCTTCGACTGGCGCCCGGCGGGGGCGTGAACACGCTCGACAACATCGTCGTTTATGGCGGCCAGGGCGAGGCCGCGCAAGGCGCTTGCTGCTACCCGAACACCTCCTGCGACGTGCGCTTGCAGGGTGACTGCACCACCCTCGGCGGCGTGCCCGGCGAACCCGGCAGCACCTGCGCCAACACCGCTTGCTGCCCGCCGCTTCTGATCGACCACGACATGGACCAAGACATCGACGTGGAGGACTTCGGCTGGTTCCAGACCTGCCTGTCCGGCGCGTACGTCGCTCCCCCGACGGTGCCCTGCTACTGCGCCGATCTCGACCACGACGGCGACGTGGACACGCCTGATGTGGAGATCTTTGTCGAGTGCATGCTCGGCCCGGAAGTGCCGGCCAACCCGAACTGCTTGAACTGACACGGATCACGGTCTGGTTCCGCGCGTAGCGGCCGGCGCCCTCGCCGGCCGAGGCAACCTGACAAGTTGGCCGGCGAGGGCACAGGTTGCCGCACGCGACGCGCCGATTCAAATCGTAATCCGCTTCAGTCCGTCAGACCCAGCGTTTCCGCCAGCAGCAGCAGCGCATCCTGAACGCCGATCGGGAAGATGCTGTCGTGCAGTACTGACGTCACGAACTCCTGGTCGAGCAGGAACGTGCCGGCCGATCCGGTGGTGTCCATGAG
>JACQVT010000315.1 GCA_016209665.1 Planctomycetota bacterium
CGCCGGACCCTGGCCGCCTTTTTCGTGCTGCTGCTTGCCTTATGCGGACCTCTTTGGAGCAGCGAAAGCAACCTGTTGCCAGACCCCGGGTGGCTGGACATGCCGTACGTGCATCCTCTGGAACCGTTGCTCGATCAATTCATGTGGGTCCCCCAACACGTCGCCGCTGCACTGTGCATCCTCGTTCTCCTTTTCCTCACCTCGCGGCAACTGACCGGGCAGCGGTGTGACCTGGCGTACGGACTCGTGGCCGGATTGCTGGTGGCCACGGCTTTCGGTTGCTCCGTCTGGGTTGGGGGCATCGCCCTGACCTGCGCCGCCGTGTTCATCCTGGCGGCGATTCTCGCCCTGCGCCCCCCGGCGCCGGTACTCGGGAGCCTTTTCGTGAAATCGGCGGTCGGTCTCGTGGTGACGGCACTGGTCACGATCCCGCTCGTCGTCACACTGTCGTCCCCGCCCGAGCACCAGGCGGCGCTGTCGGCGATAAAAGTCCAACTCTACCCCACCAGCGAAGCTTTCGACGAACTCACCTCTCCGGGAGCGGCGGCACACGCGGCCCTGTTCTGGGTCAAGTTCCTGCCGCTGAACCTGGGGCTCATCGCCGTACTGGGATGGATCGGGATGTATGCACGGCGGTCCCGCAGCTTCGAGGAAAAAGCCCTGAAGTACACCAGCGTCGGCGCTGGGATCGGTTTCCTGCTGGTAGCGCAGTTTCTCCGCAGCGACCTGATGAACAACGATCTCGGCTGGCGGGCCGTTTTGGTTCCGGTGATGCTGCTCAACGCATGGACCGCCGCCCTGCTCGCCGAACTGGCTGGCGGACCGGCCGGCAGCGCTGGCCAGCCCGCATAGCGCCATGTACCTGGCCACCGGTTACGCCCGCAACGACATCGACCAGCAATACAACAAGGTGAAGGACGTCTTCTCCGAATGACCCGATCCCGAATCGATTCGCTTTCTGCACGACGTGCTCAACGTCAAGGTGGTCGTGCTCGATCCCGATGACGCCGCCTGGAAGAGCGACGCCCTCGAGCGCTCGGGGCAGTACAAGCCCGCATACGCACCCAGCCGCGGTCCATCCTGCATTCCATGACTGGACCACGCCCGAAAGAATGGCCAGCCCCGCCGAGGGCCGGCCAGGCGTTCATTCCGGGAGAGCGGATGATTCTCGCGGCATGACCTCCAGCCGGTCGGATTTCAGGGTTTGGGGATAGGCTTTCAGACGCGATGACGCCCGGCGCGGATTCAGCCGCGCCGGGCGCACCGTGCTCAGTTCAATGCCAAGCCGCTCACGAAAGCGGCGTCGCGTCTCACGCCTCGTCCGACCAGTCGCCGAGCCAGCTCTCGTCCTCAGACTCCGTGAACAGGTTCTCCCAGTTCATGTTGAGCGAGCCCGGATTCCCCGAGGTCAGCCCCTCGACGGTCAGGTTGAAGTTCCCGTTACACCCGTCCGTCGGGGCCACCGCGAAGACCGAAGCCCCCGCCACCGCGAGCACCACCACAAGACGACGAACCTGCTGGACAATTCGACGGGTCATGATAGACCTCCCTGGCTTGATAACCCCTGGCTGCATCCCGCACCCCGCGGTCTGCTCGCCAGGTGAGTTCAGCAGTCCGCGTGCCAAAGGCCGAAACGCCCCGGCGGCCGCGCCGCTCGCGTTCGGTGCGGCCGGCCTGGGTAATCCTCCCCGCCTTCGGGCACCCACCGCCCGGTGGATATGTCGCGCCGGGCATGGCCCCGCCGGCGTGCCGTTCGCCGTCCGGAACGTCCTCGACCTGGTGAGCAAGCCCTTCCCTGTGTTGCGGAGAACGAGCAGTCCCGCCGCCAGGTGTTGACGCCCGGCGACAGGCGTTACAGACGGCGCAGCTTGCCCGGATTGCAATCAGCCCGTAGGTTCACGTAACCCTCAGCGAAAAGAGAGGTTGAGGCCGCGGGTCGGAGGCCACGCAATGAGCCGTGGTTGGCACCCGCGTTGCCAGCCAGCAGGGTGGAGAACCCTGAAACGAGGAGGCACCGGCCGCTGTCCGGCGCTTGGGAAAGATGCAGGCCAAGCTGATCGTCATCAACGACTTCTTCGTCCGCAAACTCAAGATCATCGTCTTGACGCTGCTGACC
>JACQVT010000009.1 GCA_016209665.1 Planctomycetota bacterium
CGCCTCAAGGACATGATCATCCGCGGCGGCGAGAACATCTACCCCCGCGAGATCGAGGAGTTCCTCTACACGCATCCCAAGGTCGAGGAGGTGCAGGTGGTCGGCGTGCCCGACGTCAAGTACGGCGAACAGGTGCTGGCCTGGATCAAGCTCCGGTCGGGGGAGACTGCCACCGTGGAGGAAATCCAGGAGTTCTGCCGGCGATCGCTGGCCCGCTTCAAAACGCCTCATTACGTCAAGTTCGTCGACGCATTCCCGATGACCGTGACCGGCAAGATCCAGAAGTACCGCATTCGGGAAATGGCGATTCACGAGCTGGGCCTGGACCAGGCGAGCCGCATCGAGACGGCATAAGGGCCTACCCCCAAACCCGTGTGGGATCGGCTTCCGGGCGGTCCGATTCCTGCGTTTTGGGATGGGCGGTAAGAAGGTGCCGACATGCACGTCGAGCACGATCCATGAATCCGGGGGGCGTATCTCACGCGCGATCCGAAGCCGGAGATGATGCTTCGCGAGGCCGTTGGACTCTGCTACGGGCACCGCTCGAGCCGGTGTCAGATTTCCCCGTCCGCTCGCAGCACCGCATCGGCGGTTGTCGTGGTCAGCGCATCATCGTTGTCGCCCAGCGCGGCCAAGTGCTGTCGAACGCGTCGAAGCGACGAACTCAGAAACAGCTCGGCCGCGTGATGGCGTTTCTCGCCGTCGCCGCCATGCCGGCCCTGGAAATCGTCGTCCCAGCGGCTGAGCGTGCAGGCGGAGGCGTACAGCTCGATCGCGGCCCGGGCGATCCGCTCCTGGACGTACTGGCGGTCGAGGATCGCCTCGCCGTGGCGCACGAGCGAGCCCTGCACGGTCCGGTTGAAGGCGCGGATCGATCGACCGAGCCGATGCGCCCACGGTGCCAGCTCCAGGGAACCGACCGGCACAAACGGGGCCCGCAGCGCAGCGCCGACGCGATCGATGCCGAACCGCCACGCTCGCCGGAGGTCGTGCGAGGTGGGGTGGTGCAGGGCCTCCCAGACCGTCTTGAGTTCCTGGCCCGGACCCCGGATACCCACCAGGGCGATGAACGACAGCAGCACCTCGTTGGCGCCCTCGCCGATCTGATTGATCCGAGCGTCGCGAAGCATGCGTTCCAGCGGCAGGTCGGTGAAGTAGGCGGCCCCGCCGTGAATCTGGAAGGCCTCGTTGACGCCGGTCCAGAGGGCTTCCGTGACAAACACCTTGAGCATGGCGGTTTCGAGCATGTAGTCCTCGAACCCGCGATCGATCAGCGATGCCGTGACCGTCGTCATGGCCTCCATCGCGTAGGCGTGGGCGGCCATCTGGGCGATCTTGTGCTTGACGAGTTCGAACTCGCTCAACGAACGGTCGAACTGCCGACGCTGCCGGGCGTACTGAGCGGCGATTTGCGTGCAGCGTTTCATCGCCCCGGTACAGCAGGCGCCAAAGGTGGTGCGGCCGAAATCCAGGACCGTCAGCGCGACTCTCAACCCCTTGCCGAGCGGGCCGAGGATGTTCTCCTTCGGCACGGCAAGGTTGTGGAACGCGAGGCGCGAGGTCGTGGTGCCGCGGATACCGAGCTTCTCCATCTGGGCCTCGACAATCTCCAGACCGGGCATGTCCGGGGTGACCACGAACGCCGTGATGGCGGTGTCGGACCCGCCCGGCTCCGGCGTGCGGGCCATCACGGTCAGGAAGCCCGCGGTGCTGCCGTTGGTGATGTAGCGTTTCTGGCCGTTCAAGACGTAGTGCGAGCCGTCGGGCGAGGGCGTAGCCTGGGTCTGGACGTTGCCGGCGTCGGAGCCGGCCTCGGGCTCGGTCAGGGCAAAAGCGGCGAGCTGGCGTCCGCTGTTCAGATCGGGCATCCATCGTCGCGTCTGCTCCGGCGTGCCGAAGAGCAGCAGGGCCCTCATGCCGATCGAATGGTGGGCGTTGATGAAAACGCAGGTGGATGCGCAGGTACCGCCGATCACCTCCATGACCCGGCAGTAGCCGCGCAGCGAGAACCCGCGACCGCCGAACTCGACCGGCGCCGTCATGCCCAACACGCCGAGGCGGCCGAGTTCGCTGATGATCTCGGGGGGGATGCTGGCTGTGCGGTCGATGGCGACGGGATCGAGGGTCTCCCGCGTGAACCGCTCCACCTCGGCCGCCGCCGCCTCCACCACGTCGCGCTCCGACGCGGGAAGCTTCGGATAAGGCATCACCCAATCCGCGGCGAAGCGGCCGAAGAACAGGCCCTTGGCCAGCCCGAGCCGCTGCGGGCCGGCGAAGAGGAGTTCCTCGGCTTCTTGGATCTGCTTTTGGCTCGTGGCGGACGCCGTCATCGCGTGCCCTCCTGACCCAGGTTCGTTTGCCACGCGGGCGGGCGTTTTTCGACGAACGCCCGCAGGCCCTCGGCGGCCTCGGCCGATCCGCGCATCTCGGTGTGGTGTCGCAGGGCGGCGTCGAGATCGGCGCCCAGGTCCCACGGCGAGAACTCATCGAGCAGGAACTTGGTGCGTTCGACGGCGACGGGACCCCCCTGGAGGATCTCTTGAGCCAGGCGCATGACCCGGCTCGACAGCTCGGCCCGGGGAACGGCCTGGTTGACCAGGCCGATCGCCTCCGCGTGCCGGGCCTCGACCGGCTGCCCCAGCAGCACCAGCGACCGGACGTGTCGGCCGGCCATGTTGCGCGAGAGAAAACACATGACCAGGGCCGCCACCAGTCCCCGATGCACCTCGGGGAAGCCGATCTGCACGTCATCGGCCGCCAGGGCGAAATCGCACGCACACATCAGGCCCGCCCCGCCGGCCATCGCCGGGCCGTTCACTTCCGCAATGGAAATGAGCCGCGAGCGGGCGAGGCTCCGCAGCGCTCGAAGCACAAGTTGAGCGACGGACTCGCTGACCGTCTCGTCGAGGGCTTCTTTCAGGTCGAGCCCCGCGCAGAATGCCGGCCCGGCGCCGCGCAGGATCAACACCCGCTTGGTCGGATCCGATTCGGCGGCGGCGACGGCCTCCGCCAGCGACTCGAGCAGGGCGCCGTTCAGCGCGTTGCGCCGCCGCGGCCGGTTCAAGGTCAGCACGACGATTCCGGGCGAACTGCTGTCCACAAGGACGGGCGCATCAGTCATGATCGTCCTCTCGCCTGCCTGAGTAGGAACGCGGAACGAGTCGCTTACCAGCACGAAGCGCAAGCG